>JAYUWZ010000187.1:0-4441 GCA_043753265.1 Verrucomicrobiaceae bacterium | reverse complement strand
GTTGTTGCAGTTGTTGCGCTATATGCGCTTCGTGAGTTTTGTGGGGTGGGGAGGGTGCAGGAAAGAATTTGTTCTTTCCTGGGTGATTTCCTCGCAATTCCGTCTGCCCTACCTCCGTTTTCCATGGTTGGAATGTAGACCATCTGGACGATGGTGTCACGGGGGATTTGGGTGGAGCGAGGCAAGTTGTGGCGGCGACACCGCTTCCCTTTGCGAATGGTGGTTTGTTTTGGCAGCCCACGCTTAAATCGAAACAACCTTGTCACCGATAGGGTGAGCATCTCCACGCCCGCAATCCCATCCAAGGCGGTGTCGCGCTTAGGCTTGCCACACGCACTCCAAGGCTTCGCTCGCCATGTCGATGATCTCCAACTGTTGTAACTACAGCTGTTGTAACTACAGCTGTTTCCGGCCTGACATGGCTCGGCTGAGGGTTAGTTCGTCGGCGTGTTCGAGGCCTCCGCCGGCAGGCATGCCTTGGGCGATGCGCGTGATACGGACGCCTGCATCCCGGAGGACGTCGGCCAGGTAGCCTGCGGTGGCCTCCCCCTCTACATCCGAGCCGAGGGCGAGGATGATTTCCCCGGGTTTCTCTTCCTGGACGCGGGCGAGGAGTTCGGCGATGCGGAGGTCATCGGGGCCCACGTGGTCGAGTGGGGAGATACGGCCGCCGAGGGCGTGATAGCGGCCGCGAAAAACACCCGTGCGTTCCAAGGGCAGGATGTCCGTGGCCTGCTCCACGACGCACAGTTGCGTGGTGTCGCGCTGCGTGTCGGCGCAGAATTCACAGAGCGGCTCGGAGGTGAAAAAGCCGCACTTGGCGCAGGCGTGGATTTGCGTGCTGACCGCACTGATGGCAGCGGCGATGTCTGCAAGGCGCGAGTCGCGGCTTTGCACCATCCACAAGGCGATGCGCTCGGCGCTGCGGGGGCCGATGCCCGGCATGCGCTTGAGCTCGGAGACGAGCGCCTGGATGGGGGCTGGATAGGCGGCGCGCTTCACGGCTTGGCGGCGTTGAAATCGAGGGCGGGAAGCCCGGCGCGGATTTGCTCGATGCGGCGGATGTAAAATTCAGACGGCCCGTCGTGAGCGGAACCCTCGATGCATCCCTGGAATGCAGCGAGTGCCTCCTCCCATTTGCGCTCACGGAAAAAGACGATCCCCTTCCAAAACTGGTCTCGGCGCTCGGCCTCGCGGGGCGAAAGCGCACCGCGGCGGGAGAGCAGTTCATACACCTCCTCGCGTTCCGGCTCCTCGCGGAAGCGCTGGATGAGTTCCATGGGACGCACCTCGATGGCGTCCTCGGCATACCCAAAGGTGCCCGCGCTGATGAGGATGCGGGAGCCGTAAATGGTGTTGGCGGCGCAGAGCCGTCGCGTGAATTCCACGGGTTCGCCGGTGACGCTGAATGCGCCGAGGCGGCGGGAGCCGTAGGTGGCCATCACCATCTGGCCACTGTTTACGCCGATGCGGAAATCGAAGCGGTGACCCCATACGCTGAGACACTCGGCATTCACATCATCGAGACGCTCCGCGAGTTCCAGTGCGGCTTCGCAGGCGCGTGCGGCATGGCGGGGTTCCGAAAGCGGTGCCCCGAATACCACGCGCAGGCTCTCGCCATCGCACTCATCGAGGTAACCGCCCCGCTCGACGAGGAAGTCCGCGGCGTTGCGAAGGAAGGCATTCGTCATCGCCACGTAGTCGGGGATGCGCAGTGCGGTGACCAGTTCGTCGTGGTTGAAAAGCTCGCACACCACCACGCTGGCGTCGCGCACCTCGCCCTCGAAATTCAGCGGGGCGTTGCTATTGAGCAGGGACTCAAACGTGCGCGGGGATACCCGATCCCCGATGATGAGGCTCAGGGTGCGTTTCCGCCTTCCCGCGGAGGTTTGCGAGTAGGCAAGCCCGGCGACGAACGCCAGGAAGATACAGGTGAGGGCGGCAAACGGGCTGAAGAACACTCCGAAAAGATTCAGCACCCACACAGCGGAAATCAGCTCCGCGACCGCGACGAATGCCACGGAGGCCTTCAATGCGAGCCGGCTGATGTCGATGGTCGTCCAGGCCATGCCGAACGAGAACATAAGGATGAGAAAATACTGCAGGGCACGGTCTCCCGCAGGCGGGGAAGGCCGGCCCAAAAAGGCTGCCAGCGTCGCGTCCAGGTGGCGAAAAGCGCCAAGTTCCAGGAGGCCCGCGGCGAGGATTGCCGCGAGGATACCGCAGATAAGGGTGGCTTTGAGGTAACGCAAAGTGCGCGGATTTAGCATGCTGCCCGTGGTGACGGCTACGATTTTCACTCGCAGTTCTTCGGGGAGCCGGGTTTTGTTTCGCACATGAGACCCTTCCTGCTCGCCTCCCTGCTCACCGTCACCACCCTCGCCCCCGTCCGAATCCTCGCTGAAACCATCGAAGCCGACATCGTCATTTACGGTGGAAATGCGAGCGGTGTCTCGGCTGCATGCACTGCGATCAAGTCCGGAAAAAAAGCGGTGCTCGTGGAGTTTGGAAAGCACATCGGCGGCCTGACCTCGGGCGGCCTGGGCTACACAGACATAGGGAACAAGGCGGCGATTGGCGGTTTTTCCCGGGAGTTTTACAAGCGCCTGGGGAAACACTACGGAAAAGCCGAGGCGTGGACCTTTGAACCCTCGGTGGCCGAGCGGGAACTCCGCGCACTTCTCGACGAGCACAAGGTCCCGGTGAAATTCAGCCAGCGGCTGGCCTCTGTGAAAAAGAGCGGCGCAAACATCACCGAAATTGCAATGGAGGACGGGACGATCTATCGCGGGAAAATCTTCATCGATGCCACGTACGAGGGCGATCTGATGGCGAAAGCGGGCGTGAAATACATGGTGGGTCGCGAGGCCAACAGCCGCTTTGGCGAGACGCTGAATGGCATCCGCAAGGAGACGCATGCGCACCAATTCACCCTGCCCGTGGATCCCTATGTGAAACCAGGAGACCCCGAGAGCGGCCTGGTGCCCAATATTTCTACGGAGCCGCACGGCACGCCGGGCGACGGTGACGCCGCAGTGCAGGCATATAATTTCCGCCTCTGCTTCACCCGCAAGGCCAGCAACAAGCTGCCCATAGAGGCACCCGCTGGCTACGACCCGAAGGAGTATGAGCTGCTGGGCCGGTACTGTGAGGCGCTCACCTCGGCGGGAAAAAAGATCACGCTGCGGAATTTTCTGAAGATCGACATGGTCACGGCGGACAAGACGGACATCAACAACAACGGTGGTTTTTCCACGGACTATATTGGGAAGAATCACACCTACGTGGAAGCCGGGTACGCGGAGCGCGAGAAAATCTGGCAGGAGCACATCCGCTACATCAACGGCCTTATGGTTTACCTGAAGACCGACCCCCGCGTGCCGGAGAACGTGCGCAAGGAGATGGCGGAATGGGGGCTGTGCAAGGACGAGTTCACCGACACCGCAGGCTGGCCTCACCAAATGTATGTGCGCGAAGCGAGGCGCATGCTCGGGGAATTTGTGATGACGGAGAAGGTGTGCCGGTGGGTGGAGACGGTGGAGGACAGCATCGGCCTCGGCGCTTACAACATGGATTCGCACAACTGCCGCCGCGTGGTGCGCAATGGCAAGGCCCACAATGAGGGCGATGTGCAGGTGGGCGTGAAGCCCTACCCCATCAGCTATCGCAGCATCATCCCCAAGGCTGCCGAATGCGAAAACCTCTTTGTGCCCGTCTGCCTCTCAGCGACGCACATCGCGTATGGAAGCATCCGCATGGAGCCCGTTTTCATGATCACTGGCGAAACCGCTGCGCTCGCCGCGGTCATCGCGTTGGATGACAAGGTGTCCGTGCAGAAAGTCCCATACGACAAATTGAAAGAGCAACTGATCAAAGCCGGGCAGGTGCTGGTGTGGAATCCCGCCGCTGCCGGGCAGAGCGGGGGCAATCCCGGCTCCGAGCCGGCGGTGAAGCTCCCGGGCATCCTGCTGGACGATCCGAAGGCGGAGAAAACGGGCGCATGGATTTCCGGAACCCTCGATCCGCGCGTGGGCGGGGGCTACATCCACGACGGCAATGCGAACAAGGGCGACATGAGCGTGAAGTGGACGTTTGAAGCGCCGGAGGCGGGAGAATACGAATTCAACCTGTGCTTCCTGCCAAACCCGAATCGCGCCACGAACGTGCCGGTGGAAGTGAAAGTAGGCGCGGAAACGCGCGGGACCAAAGTGAACCAGAAGACGGAAGGCGTGGCAAAGCTCGGCACCTTCGCACTCGCCAAAGGCGCGAGCGCGGTGATTTCGCTCAGCAACAAGGACACGGATGGCCATGTGATTGTGGATGGGGTGCAGGTGCTGAAGGCGGGTGGCAAGTAGTGCGGCGCGGACTTGTGGTATTTTGTAGCACGCCGATGGTTGGCTGCGCATCGGCGCGTCCGAACGAAGGTGGCGCGAAGCGCCTT
>JAYUWZ010000186.1:0-4441 GCA_043753265.1 Verrucomicrobiaceae bacterium | reverse complement strand
ATGCGCGGCGCTCCGGCTCCGAAATCCCGGCGGTCAGCCGAGCGAGATCCTCTTTGATATCCGCACCGCGAAACGCTGTCGCAAACTGCTTCCAGATGCTCGCACGGCGCGGCTTCGCCAGTTCGAAAATCTTGCCCGTCACAATCCCCTTTGCAAGGAACCCCAGCTTCTCGCCAAAGGAAAATTCCGTGGGATTTTCCCCCTCCATGAAGCGCGAGAACGCCTTGCCGACCAGCCCGCCCGCACTGATCCCGGCAAATTTCTGCGACGCAAACTGAAACATCGAGCCGTAGAGCCCGTGAGCATCCGCGAGTGGGTTGCCATCGAGGCCGCTCGCCGTGCAGCGGCCTGCGCGCAGTTCATCGAGGTAAGTCCGCACATCGGTTCCCGTGGTCTCCGTCCAGGCGTTCCCCACAAATAGCCCGGTGCGATCGTTGCTGCCACCTACGAACGTTTTCTCCCAAGCACGCTCGATGGCTGGGGCGAGGTGGTGCTTGTTCGCCAGTTCCTCTATTTTCTCCGGCGTCAGGCTCGCAAAAACATACCGCGCGACTGAGCTCGAGAGTGCGTTGCGCGTGCCATTCACACCTTCGAAATGGCGGAAGAGCAGCACGAGCTTTTCAAGGTGCACGATGTTAAAGCGATCATTCCGCCGGTGCAGCGGATGCGCCACCGCATGGGCGATCTGTTTCGCCGCGAGGAATTGCTGCAGGTCGTACACGCTCTCTCGCAACCGTTGGATTTCCGCGTGCTGCGCCTCATCGATTCCCCACACGAGCAGGTGCAGTTTCACCCGGTCCTCGGGAAACTGCGTGGTCACTTCCTCACTGATAAAGACGCCCGGCTTTCCCGCTACGGCGAGACATCCGTCGATGGTGTCAAAGTCGGTGAGCGTAAAAAGCTCCATCCCGCGTGACTTCGCCTTGTCGTAGAGGGCTGCGGGTTCCGAGTAACTCCCCGGCATTCCTATCCTTCGAAAAAGCCACTCCGCGGCCTCGCCGGTGTGTTTCGAGTGGAGATGCAAATCTGCGCGCATTGGGTGTAGTGTGAACGAGTCCTGCCTTGGGGCGGAAGGATGAAGTCAAACCGATATCGGAGCATCCTGCCCACTGGCCGTAACCTTCTTTGTGAGGTACCCCAGCAACCCCGGCCACACCCGCCCGGCCTGCACGATGGCGGAGGCAAATCGCGGATAAAGGCACGCCGCCCTAGCAAGTCGGTTCACCCAAAGCCGTCCCTTGTAGAGCCGCCGGTGCTGGCGCTCATACTCCGCTGGCCGGCCTGACAGCAGCGCACGGGCGGCAGCCTCTCCGGTGGCCAGCGCATAGGCGATGCCCTCACCGGTAAAGGGCTCCACCACGCGCGCTGCATCCCCGATGAACAGCAGGGTCCCCTGCACTGGGCGAATGGCGCGACGCGAAAGTGGTGTCACGCTCTGCCACCCTGCATCCTCAGTCGCCCCATAGCGCTCGCACGCCCAATCTCGCAGCCGATCCAGGTCGCGGGGCCGAGCCACGAGGCACAGGTTCATCTCGCCACCGCCGATGTCTGCGAGCCCGCTGTAGCCCCAGGGCAAAAAGCGCATCGCCACCCGGCCCACGAGCTCTGGCATAAGGGGGAGCCGGGTTTGCAAGGCCACGCGTTCCCTCGAGGCTGGCGGCAGCAGCCCCAGCAGCCGCGCCACCGTGGAGTTGCGGCCATCCGCCGCGATGAGATACCGCGCCTCCACCGCGCCATCGGGCGTGGTCAGGGTCCAGTGCGCGCCCTTCTCCACGCGCTCCACCGCACAGCCGGTGCGGACCTCAGCGCCGCTGCGGGCCGCGTGGTGAAGGAGTAGATCGTCCAAAATCCGACGCCGAATCCCGATCTCGCCCCTCGGCCCCGCGGGCAGCGCATGCCGGATCGGCTCGCCCCGCGTCGCCGCTATCTCCACCTCGCGGAGTTCCGCATGCGGCAGCGCCCGAACCGCCTCTGCCACGCCGAGCCGCTCCAGCACAGGCCAAGCGAGGGGATTCAGGCAATCCCCGCACACTTTCTCCCGGGGAAAAATGGCCCGGTCGAGCAATAGCGTGCGCATCCCACTGGCGGCGCAGACTGCCGCGCAGACCGCGCCCGCAGGCCCGGCACCAGTGATTGCCACATCGTAAAGCACCCTCCCATTACGCAGTGGCCAGCGCGCCAGACGAGCGCTTTCTCAGTGTAAAAAATTGGTCAAATATGGAGGGAAAGCCGCTTTTTCATAGCCAATAAATCCTTTCGGGTACAAGTCTCTGACAATAATTCCCAAATATGTCCCGACCACTGGATGACCAAGAGAAGATGATTTTGAAGGCGCTGGTGCGCGACCCCCGCGAGAGCGACAACGCCGTGGGCCTCACCACCGGGGTGAACGTGCGGACCGTCTCGCGCAAGCGGCAGCGGCTGGAGGAGGAGGGGATTCTTTCCTTCTACACCCACGTGGAGCTCGGCCCCTCCGGCACCAATGAATATCCCGTCCGCCAGCTCTACACCATCAAGTTTCGCCTCGGCATGACCATGGAAAAGCTGCTGGAAGACATCCGCCGCGAACCCAAGGTGCGCACCGTCTTCACCGAGAGCATCCTGGAAAGCCACATCGCCGAGATGGACGGCCACCTCGCCATGCTCCTCGTCGTCGAGGGCGAGAGCGACCAGGCGCTCGTGACCACCATGCACGAAAAGATTATCCCGAGCCTCCGCCGCAACCACGGCTTCGACTGCATCGAAGAAATCCAAACCGTGCGCCTCCTCGCGCCCGTCCGCCTTCTGCGCAACTACGTGCAGCCCGTAAACATGAAAGACGGCTACATGGTCCGCGAATGGCCCAGCGAGGCTATCTATGTGGGGAAATAGCTGATTGGAACTGGGTGTGTCGATTAGAGCCGCGCCGCTGCCGACCGGACCTTCTGCACCGCTGGAAGCAACAACCCGAGTCCGCCATCCCCGGGATTCACCTCCACCGAAATCGTATCTGCCGCAGGCAGCGGGATGGGCTGATACGGCGCGGTGCCGATTTGGCGGAAGCCGATCAAAACTGCGATAATGCCCACGCGATTGTCCTGCTCAATATAAGGCAGCGCCGCCGGCGTCGCACTCGGCTTGAAAGCGGGGAACAGAATCGTATTCGGGGTCCCGTTCGCAATGTTCACGGAGCCATCGCCGACCTGCTGGGTGTCGGTGAAAAGGATGTCGTTTCCTCCCGCCTGGTTGGGCTTCAGCGCGTAAATTACCAGTTGCACGAACTGCTTCTCATTCGGCCGCACCACTGGTCGCGCCAATCGCAGATGCGACACATCCACGTTGTAATCCTTTCCAATCCGCGTGGGCCGAAAGATAAGCGCCTGGGAATTTTTCAGCTTCAACACCTCACCCAGCGGAGGAGCCACAGGGTTCACGCGCTGGGCGCAAACCGGCCCAACAAAAAAGGTGAGTGCAACGACGGCGAGAAGTGCGCGAAACATTTTCATGGTGCCTGATTATTAACCGGGAGAAATGAAAATGCAATGTTGGGGCTGCGCGGCGATTGATTCATAGAGGTTCCGCCCCTCAAATCCGTTGCATCCCATCCCTGCGGCGGTAAATCTCCCCGCCAATGACCCAGGAAGACCTGATCGCCCTTGCTGAAGCCTTTCGCGACGCCACCGCCGAGGATCTCTCGGGGGCGGCCAGTCCTGCGGATTTTCACCGCGCCGCCCGGCGCGCGCAGCAGCGGCTCGATCAACTTTTTGCCGCAATGATGGAGGAGGACCGTCCGCCCGTTGCGTGTAGCGCTGGCTGCTCCTGGTGCTGCCATTTGAAAGTGGAGACGCGCGCGCATGATATCTTTGCCCTCGCCGCCTGGGTGCGGGAAAACTTCGCCCCCGAGGCTTTGGCCGCGCTGCTCGACCGCCTGCGCGTTCACGCGGGCCGCCTTGCCGGGCTCAGCGTGGAGCAGCAATTGCGAATCAATAATCCATGCCCGCTGCTCGGCCAGGATGGACGCTGCACTGCCTACGATGGCCGCCCTGCCACCTGTCGAATCGTGCATTCCGCGGATGTGAAGCCCTGCATTTACGCGTTCGAGCACCCCGAGGAACTCGATGCCCCCTCCGGCTGGGACATGGACCTCCGCCTCGGTCAGCGCGTCGCCAACGACGGCGTCGCCTTCGCCTTCCACGAAGCCGGCTACGATACCGAACTCTACCATCTTAGCGCCGGCCTCCTCGAAGCGCTCACCGACCCCGATTCCCACGCCCGCTGGGTGGCCCACGAACCGGCCTTCTCGCCAGCCGCCCGCTCGCGGCCTGCTGAGTCGAATGGGTAAGGGGTGCTGGTTGCTTGGGAACGGCAGGTGATGCGGACTGTTAGCTTTACCGCGAAGGGCGCGAAGGACGCGAAGGCATACAGGGGATGAGGGGTTTGGATACTCGCGTTGGTGGGATGC
>JAYUWZ010000185.1:0-1977 GCA_043753265.1 Verrucomicrobiaceae bacterium | reverse complement strand
CCAGAGGCGGACTGGAAGTCCGCGCTACATTGCAAACACCAAAAAACCCCGGGCACCGAAATGCCCGGGGTTTGTGGATGCGCGACATAAGTCGCGGGAGGCTATCCTCAGTGTGCAGCGGCAGGCACGGAGGCCTCGCTCACGGTGTTGATGTCCTCAGCTCCGGCGTCCTCGAATATCTTCTTGGCGCGATCGATCTGCTTGGAGTCCTCCGTGTGCACGGACACGAGATAATTACCCTGCTTGAGTTTCCCCTCGTAGCGCTTGGCTTCGATCTCGGGAATGCCGAGGCCGATGAGCCCGCCTACGACGCCGCCCGTGGCTGCGCCAATGGCCGCGCCGCTGAGCGCCGCCATGATGGGGCCCGCCGCGATGAAAGGCCCGATGCCCGGAATGGCCAGCGCGCCGATGCCGGCGAGCAGCCCGAGTGCGCCACCTGCGACACCGCCGGTGGATGCACCCGCGGCGATGCCCTCGGAGGCTTTGCTGGATTTGACATGGCCGAAATCACCCGTGCCCGAGGAGTCGGGCATAAGGATGGAGATTTCAGAGGCGGCGAAGCCCTGGAACTGGAGTTGTTCCACGATGCGTTGCGCCTGGCCTTGTGTGGTTGCGATGCAGAATACGGATTTTGACATAGTCGTTTGTGTAAGTTTGGAGGTTTGGTTGTGAGCTACTTGCCGGCTTTCACTTCGAGTTGGCTGGCTACCTTGGCTTCGCCTGCGACGGCCTTCGCGAGCGTTTCAATTTTCGTCTTTTCTTCGGCGGAATTGACGGGGCCGCGCAGGACGACCTGCCCAGCAGCGGTGATGATTTTCACGTTCTTGGCAGTGAGCGAGAGCGAGTCATCCGCGACCACGGCCTGACGGATGCTGGCCGTGATCTTGATGTCCTCGGGAGCGTTCGACTGGTCGACCGGTGTTTTGTTTTCACCAGCCTTGTCGCGTTCGTTTTTCTTGCTGTTGTCAGCATCCGCAGCCACTGCGGCCACGTTGAGCACGAGCACTGCGGAGAGGGCTGCGAGAGTGTTTTTGATGGATAGTTTCATGGTAGGTACCGACGAGCGGCAACCATCCATCGCCATAGCCGTGCGAAATGGACGGAAGTATCTTCGGGGTGCGCCCTGCTACTAACACCTGAGAACCATTTTTTGCCACGGCGCAACCCGCCTCCCATACTATCAGCACCTCAATCCACCACTCTGCAGCCAGGGCATTTTAGAACGCTCTACTAATCTTCCCCAAACTCCAAATAAACAAAGCTGAATGTCGCATCGGTGTAGACTTCGCAGGAGCCGCTGAGTCCTTCCATGTCTACGCGACGGTAGAGTATTGGATTTGCAACATCCGGGAGCGTTTTGAGTTCAGGAATTGGAGTTTGCTGAAATGACAGCGTGGCCGGGGCGAAGCCTGGGGAGCTTCGGGCAAAGGGCAGACGCTCCAGGATCTGGCGAAGACTGGCTGGGTCGCAGCGGAAGTAAGCGACCACCACCACATCGGTCCAAGTGTCGTTGTAAACGTGGAGATTCTGGATACGATTCGGGAGTTGCCCGGCGAGTGCGAATTTGACGTTTCGGCGATCAAAGCCCCCAAAGGCGTTGGTCTGCGAAAAGAGATAAGCCGCCAGGATAAGCGAAGGGACGAGCATCACCGTGCGGCGAATCCAGACACGGGCATTCATTCGCCGGAGCAGCCAGCGCACCGCAAACTGCCCGCACAAAGCCGCAAGCAGGTATGCGGCGATTATGAACCCGAGAGAAGCATTCTGCGCGCATTGCACGACCGCAACGTAGGTTAGCAGGGTAATCCAAAAAACGGGGTATCTCGGCGGCATGGGGCTCAAATCTACGAACGGCGATGCAAACTCACAAGTCGGCTCCTTGAATCAAAAGACCGCGCATCGCGCATACGACGCAAAAATAAGCGCCGAAGCGAGCAGCGCACATGGAGTGCGTGTGGCAAGCCTAAGCGCGACACC
>JAYUWZ010000184.1:0-4445 GCA_043753265.1 Verrucomicrobiaceae bacterium | reverse complement strand
ACCTGACGAAGGGGGAGATTGGCGATTTGCGTTCGCTGGGCGGCAAGTGGAGTTTCACCAAGCAAGGAAAACTCAAGGTCGAGGTGACCGTGAACGGCAAGGTCCAGCCTCATGAAGTGGGGGTGACCTTTGACGGTGAGGAGATGGTATTTTCCGAGTCCGATGGGAAGGAAACCCGTCATCGCCGCCACAAGGGCCCCCTGCCAGAGCGGTTCCAGTGGTGAGGGGTTGGCTCTTTGCATCAGCCTCCCTCACCGGCCACTCGGGCTGGCCACACAGTCATCCGCAAAAGGTGGAGTGCAGCCCCTGCCTCCTCCGCAACTGGCCCATCGACTTCCGCTGCATGCTAGGCATCCACCCCCGCGATGTGTCTTTGGAAATCCTCATGCGTACCGCGAAAAAGTGACGTAAGCGCACCAGCATCGTGAAACCTCCACTCTCACTCCGAATTGTCGCCTCGCTATTTTTCCTCAGCGGCTTATCCGCTGCATGGAATGGCATCATGACGATAATCGATATGCCGCCAGCCATGGGTATGAAAGTGTGGGGGGCTTTCGTGACTCTGCTCACCACCGCATTTTGGTTTGCCGTCGGATTTGGCATTCTTTGCTATAAGAATGGCTGGCGCACCCTCGTTCTCGTCATGTGCTGGGGTGCGTTCTGCATGCTTCCCGCCATGTTGGTGACAGTCTTCATAGCTCCGCATCACGTCCGCGTTTCCTTTGCCAGCTTTTCAACAACTGCCGATCAAAACCCCTACATTGCCATTACCGGAATTTGCCTGGCGGGGGCTCTGTTTTTCTGGGTCTACCGGGTCCTTATCCGGCCAGCCATTCGCAAGCTCTTCCTCAGCGACTCTGCAACCGCCCCACCCACAAACGAAAACCAATGATCCTCGAAGTTGCCATTCTGAATGTCCGCGACGGGACAAACGACGCATTCGAGACAGCATTCCGCGAAGCGTCCGCCATCATCGCATCCATGCCCGGCTATCATTCGCATGGATTGCGACACTGATGGAAGCGCGCGGCTCACGTGGTTCCCTGCGCGAGATTGTTTTCCGTTCTTATATTACCGCATCTTCTATGATGTGTCCGAGCCGCCCCTAAGCGTCGAGGTTTTGCACTTCTGGCATGGCGCTCGTGCGGCGCCGACTTTCTGAACCGTAAACCGTGAAGCAACCCCGAGAACATCCGAGACCCCCAACCAGCGATGAAATCGCCAGATAACGATTTCCATACGGTCGAGAAATTGGCCCTTGTTGATCTCGCCGACAAACTGCTCCTCCACGACTCCTCCGCAATTGCGACCTGCGTCGACTTTATTGAGGCCGAGACGAAGGGTATCTGGCATGGTCGCGCCCGTTCCAAAATGTGCCGTCGTCTCAAGCACTGCAAACTCAGCGCATCTCAGCGCGCGCGCTTGTTCTCCTGCATCACCCAGAGGCTGCAAACCGGCCATTTTTCCGAGCAGTTCCGCGACCAGTTGCATCTCGCCCTTCACATCGACGCAAAACGCACCTTCGACATCGCAAGCGCCTGCGCCCACGACCATCGCGACTACATCCGCCGCCACGCCGAGTGGCTCCTCAATATCCGCACCTCCCGTTTATCATCGCCCAGCTAGAATGTTGATTGGCCATTTTGCCGCACAGCGGCAGCCCCCCATTATAGCCGTGATTCGAGCGAACCGAAAACGCCTGACGAAGTCAGCCCAAAGGGTGAGCGAACGAGGCAATTCCGTGGAACTTTATGGCAATCCCAATGCCTTTGAATTCAACGGGATGTTTCAGTCGCTGGAAGCTCCCTCAACATGACAGTGAAAAAGGAGAGGCTAAAACGTACCGCCACGTAGTGGCTCAACTCGACCTGCCATATCTGTAATACCGAGATTCCTACTGCGCTGGGGGTGTCCCCGCTGGTGGCGGAGTCGCTGGCGCAGCAGGGGCCGGTGTGCTGGGAACTGGAGCAGGTGCGGCAGGTGCCGGAGCAGGCGTGCCGGGAGCCGGTGCCGGTGTGCTGGGAACGGGAGCAGGCGTGCCGGGAGCAGGAGCAGGCGTGCCAGGAGCAGGAGCGGGTGTGCCAGGAGCAGGTGCCGGTGTGCCGGGAGCAGGTGCCGGTGCGCCAGGAGTCAGGCCACCCGGAAAAGGAGGAACTAGACGCGGCCCTGGCGCTCCCGGAGGCAGAGTGGGAGGCGCTGGCGGCGGGGTGGGGCGTGGGCTGCCACCGGTTGCCATGCCGCTGGGATTCTCCAGATCCTGAAGCAATTCATTCCCGATCGTGACCGTAAAGGCGTTGTCCTTATATTTCGTCTGGGCATCCGTCAGGAGCTTTTTTGCGTCCTCGGGCTTGTTCTTGGCGATGAGGACGCGCGCCTGGAATACCAGTGCGGCAGGGGTGAGCGGGCTGGCGGGATAGGCTGCCGCACGCTTGTAGGCCTCGATGGCCTCATCGAGCTTGCCTGCCGATTCCAGGGTGACGCCGAGGCTCACGATGGATTCCGGGATGAGCGAATGCGTGGGATACTTCGCCGCGAAGTCGTTCAGGACCTTGGCGGAATCGTCGTAGTTGCCCTTGGCGCGAAGCTCGCTGGCCAGCAGAAGGTGGGCGCTGCCCGCAGCCGGTGTGCCGTCCCATTCCGCGATGACCTTGCGCAGGTCGTCGGGATTCTTCGATGCAGCGAGCGCCTGCTCCGAGCCGGAGCGCTTGCGATATTGCATGAGTTCAAAGCTGCCCCATATGGCGGCGCCGAGCAGGACGATGGCGCACACCATTTTGATGAGGCCACGGTATTGAATCCAAAAGACAAGCGGGTCGAAGCCTGAAGGCAGCGCCGTCTCGGATTTCGGCGTGATGAGATCAGGTACGATAGCCTTGTCAGGCTTGGGCTCATTAGGAGCGGGATCAGGCATAAGGGGCGGAAACTTTCAAACCACCGGGCAAAACGCAAGCGCGATGGATATTGTTTTCTGTTACTGGCGGCGGGTGATGACTTCGGATTGGAAGCGGGTTTTGACAATACTCGCCGCAGGGCAGACCCCACGCCACTGGGTTCCAGGGTAAAGAATGCTGTCCCGCCCGATGATGGAGCCAGGGTTCAAAACGGAGTTGCAGCCGATTTCCGCACGGTCGCCAATGACCGCGCCAAACTTCTTCAGGCCGGTCGGGATGATACCCTGCGGGCTGGTCACCGTCACCTCGCCGTGGTCGAGCTTCACATTGCTCACGATGACCCCGGCACCGAGATGCGCGCGAAAGCCGAGGATGGAATCGCCCACGTAATTGAAATGCGGGATCTGCGCCTCATCGAGCACGATGCAGTTTTTCAGCTCGGTGCTGTTTCCCAGCACGCAGCCGCTGCCCACGATCACGTTTTCGCGGATGTAGCAGCCGTTGCGAATCTCGCATCCGTCGCCAATCCATGCAGGCCCCTTAATCATCGCGCCCTGCTCGATTACCGTGCCTTTTCCGATGAAGACCGCGCCGCTGATAAAGGGCTTGCCGACCATGCGCCCGTGGATCTGGGGCTTGAGCCGGAACTGCAAATAGCTCGGAATTTGCTTCAGCGCGTCCCACACGTTGACAGAGTTGTCAAAGAGCATCCGATGCTCGGTGCGGTTCAGGTCCAGGTAGTGCGTGGGTGCGAATGTCATCAGCGAAGGCTGCCGTGCGGTAGCTTGGCAGCGTGTGGAACGCAAGAAGGCGTTGCAGATTGGCGCGTAAACTCAGCGCTTTGCGCGCTTTGCCTTCTCGATCCGTGCGTATGCGTTGTGGTTGTGAATGCTTTCAAAATTTTCGGCCTCTACGCAATACCAAGTAATATTGGGCTGGCGGTTGCTGCGGGCGGCGATGTTGCGGACGAGGTCCTCTACAAAGACGGGGTTGTCGTAGGCGCGCTCGGTTACGGCTTTTTCGTCGGGCCGCTTCAGTACACTGTAAAGCTCGCTGCTGGCGCTGGCCTCCACGAGGGAAATCATGTCCTCGATCCATACCGCTTTCTTGAAGCGGATGCTGAAGGTGACGTTTCCCCGCTGGTTGTGCGCGCCGCGCTCCGAGATGGCCTTGCTGCACGGGCAGAGCGTGGTGACGGGGATGATCACCGTGACCACAAAATCCACCTTCCTGCCTGAGAGCGTGGCATCGAAGCGCACATTGTAGTCGAGCATCCCCACCGCACCGGTCACAGGCGCCTTCTTCTCCAGGAAGAAAGGAAACTCGAAGGTCACGTGCGCCTTTTTCGAGTGCAGGCGCTTCGTGAGATCGCGCAGGAGCGTCGGCACGTTGTCCACGTGGATCTCCGGGCCAAATTCATGCAGCACCTCCACAAAGCGGCTCATGTGGGTGCCCTTGAAATGGTGCGGCAAATCCACGGTGAGCGCCACGGTGGCCACGGTGTGCTGCGTCGCGCGCGCCTTGTCCCGCACTTGCATGGGGTAGCGAAGGCTG
>JAYUWZ010000183.1:0-1980 GCA_043753265.1 Verrucomicrobiaceae bacterium | reverse complement strand
GGATAAGAAGCTGATCCACAAGATTTCCTACAAGGTGGACTTCCTCGCAACCCAGGACCAGTTCAAGAACGTCCTGAACGGTATCACTGCGAACAAGCAGCAGTTCTTCGTGGTTCGCAATGTGCACGTGAAGAACGAGAAGCCGGAAGCCCCTGGGAAGAATACACCAGGTGCCCCGGGAGCGGATCCCACCGCACCCGTGCCTCCCGCAGCAGCACCCACACCAACAGGAGCGCAGCCTCTTGTCCCGACAGCACCTGCAGGCGGGGCATTCGCAGACGTTTTTGGAAAAGAGAAACTGGAAGTGGCCCTCGACCTGGACGTTCTGGATTTCACGGACCCTGAACCCGCAGCCGGCACCAAGGCCGCAGGAACCAAACAATCTAAATAAGCCATGGACTGGATTAAAAAGAACCCCGCCCAACTGGCGCTTACTGTAATCGCATTGGCGATTCTCGCATCGAGCTACCTGCTCTGGCAGAATATCAGCGGATTCGCCGAGAACTTCACCGGGGGACGCTACTCCCCCACGCTCGCAAAGGGGATTCCCCCTCTCGACGTGAAGGCGATTGACGATGCAGGCAAGTCGATCAAAGCACCTGCAATTTGGAATTTCGACGCTGCTGGAGGCCTGCTCTTCGTCAGCGACGTTTACGTCAAGGACGGCACATCGATCAAAAAGCCGGAAGGCGAAGTTTTCCAGCCACCCGTGCCAAACGACTGGCTGAAGAAATACGGTTTGAACTACCTCGACCCGGGCGTGCTTCAGGAAGATCCCGACAAGGACGGTTTCAACACACTTCTGGAGTTTATGGGAATGGATGCAACCTCGCATCTCACCACCCAGCCGCCCTACAAGCAGCCCGTCATGGGTGCTGATGGTAAAGCGCTTCCCGACGACTCGACGTCGCCCATCGACGCCAAGTCTCATCCGCCTTATCACACCCGCCTCACGCTCGCTCCCCTGCCCAATGGCGATCTCGGTATCGTCAACATTCCCTTCCGCTTGAAGTTCATGTCTGTCGACATCAATCCAAGGGACGCGAAGGATATCACCTTCCAGGTAAACACGATCGACAAGGGAGCGCGCACCCGCTTCGTGCCGATTGGCCAGATGATTCCCGAAACGCCTTACAAGGCCACGAAATTTGAGAAGAAGGAACGTCCCGGCAAAGATGGAACGGTCGACGACATCTCTGAAATGACGATCGTTAATCCGGTCACTGGCAAGGTCGTCGTGCTCCCAATGGGCCTCGTTGTGGACTCGCCCGAGAGCTTCGTTTCCCTGCGTTACCTCTGGGTGGCGCCAGGTGGCCAGCCCACCCCGGACATGAATAAGAAGAAAGACGACACATTCACGCTTCCCCCTGAGAGCGACAAAATCTATAAGGTCGTTGACATCAAGGCCGCACCCGCAGACAAGAGCCGCCCCGGCGAAGTAACCATCCTTCTCCCAACCGGAGCTACCTTGGTCCTGACGACGACGACCGCCCCCGTAAAGTAAGTAAGACTGCCAGAACAAGATCCACCCTGAAAAGCAACTTTAACCTGAACCTACACTAATACGCCTATGACACGGCCCCCGCTCGCCGCACCCATCGCCACTCTTCTGATCGCAAGCCTGATTGCGCAACCTACCCTCGTGCTGAGCCAGCAGCTCGCCGGCAGCTCCACGGAGGCCGCTGTCCAGCGTGAACTCCAGCGGCGCGCCGCGCGCCAGCAGCGCGGCATCGAGGAGACGGAAGCCGGAAAGGTGGAACTCAAGAAGAAGAACTACAACGATGCGTTCGGCCACTTCAGCAATGCCTGCAACGACATCGCACCTTCCGAGGCAACCAAGCGCACTCGTGAAGATGCCGTGGATGGCCTGACCATCTCCGGTCGCCGCCTTGCCGAACAACGCGTGACGGAAGGCTACTATGCCACCGCCGTGCAGGTCCTCAAGGAAGTGCTCAAGCACAACCCGAACGACAAGGGCAC
>JAYUWZ010000182.1:0-1981 GCA_043753265.1 Verrucomicrobiaceae bacterium | reverse complement strand
GGTTCAATTTTCTGGCGCAAGTGCGTGACGTAAACGCGGAGGTATTGCCGGTGCTCCTCGCTCTTCGGCCCCCACACTTCCCTAAGAATATGGCGGTGGGTGAGCACGCGACCAGCATTGCGTACAAAGAGGCGGAGCAGCGCGTATTCGGTCGCAGTGAGCTTTACCTCGGCTCCATCGCGGGTGACTCGACGGACAGCCAAATCGACCACCAATCCCCCACGGCTGAAAATAGCGCTTTCCTCCGGCGCACGGCGACGGCGTTGCGCAGCACGGAGCCGGGCCAGGAGTTCCGCTGTGGCGAAAGGCTTCGTGACATAGTCGTCCGCACCCGCATCCAGCGCCGCGACCTTTTCCTCCTCGCTATCGCGCACGCTCAGGATGACTACGGGCACCTCACTCCACTCGCGCAGCCGTTGCAGGACTTCCATTCCATCCATATCCGGCAGCCCGAGGTCCAGCAGCAGCACGTCCGGGCGGCGAAAGGCGACATCCGCAAGGCCTTGCTGCCCATTTTCCGCCTCATGCACCGTGTAGCCGGAGCTTTCGAGCGCCACCCGCAGTAGCCGGCGAATTTGCTTTTCGTCGTCAATGATGAGTGCAGTCATTCGGCGGGCAGTTTCATCTCTCCCTCCCTCGGGAGGCGAATGGAAAAGCGCGCCCCACCAGCCGGGCGGTTTTCCGCGCGAATGGTTCCTCCATGCAATTCCACCAATTGCTTCGCGATGGACAAACCAAGCCCGAGGCCCCCAGCCGGTCGCGCAGGGCCGCGGTAAAACTTTTCAAAGACCTTGGTTTCCTCCCCCGGTGCGAGACCGGGGCCGCGATCCGCGACATCAAAGCTAAACGCCGATTCACTCGCGCTCACACGCACGTCCACGGGCTCGTGCGGAGGGCTGTGCTGCACGGCATTGGAGATGAGCAAGGCCAGCGCCTGGGAGAAAAGACCGCTGTCCACCGATACTGGCGGGAGATCGTTTTCAGCGGTGAGCTGCACGGAGTGTCCATCGGCCTCGCTACGCTTCCATGCCTCGCGCGCAAGTTCGGCGGGATCGCACCATTCACGCGTGAGCAGCAGGGAGCCGCTTTCCAGGCGCGTGGCATCCAGCAGATGGTTCACCGTGCGGTTAAGCCGGCGGGCCGCCTCCCGCAGTTCCGCCCGAGCCGGCTCGGGCTGCTCGATTGCAGCAGTGAGCGCGGCGATGGGCGTTTTCAATTCGTGCGAGACGCTGTCGAAGAGAATCTTTTGGAGCCGCTCGGATTGTGCACGAAACTCGGAGGCACGCACGCGGGACACCGCGCGCTCCTTTTCCAGATAGATCGCAAGCTGCGATGCAATGGCGTCGAGCATTTCGCGTTGCTCGTGGGTCAGTTCCTCCGGGGTCGCCACGGCGAGCACACCCTCGGCTCGGTCGCCGGCCAGCAGTGGGAGATGCAGTGCCGTGGCGTCGGGCAGCGTATCCGTGCCGCGCCCGGCAGCCTGCTTTTTCTGAAACGCCCAGTCCGCCACGCTCGCCTCCTTGGCATCCAGCACAAGGGTCGCTCCGCATTGCGTGGCGAGGCCGTTTTCATCCCGGCAAAGAACTGCGGACTCGGCACCGAAAAGCGCGCGCAATTCTTCCAGGACTTTGCGCAATGCCCCATCCATATCCGGCGATGTGGCCAGTGCGCGGGTAACACGATAGAGCGCGGTGGCACGCTCCTCGCCGCGGCGCTCGGCACGCTCTCGCTCACGCAACCGCGTGGTGAAATGACCCACCACCAGCGCGACCACGAAAAACGTGCCGAACATCACAAAATCATGCACCTCGCGGATCGAGAACGTGTAGCGCGGCGGGATGAATAGAAAGTTCCACATCAGGCCGGAAACGGTCGCAAGCAATAGCGTGGGGCCACGCCGCAGCCACGTGGCGGCCAGCACCACCGCCAGGAGGAACAACCGCTCAAGGGCCACGGGTAGATCCGTCCGGCCGAAGCCCAG
>JAYUWZ010000181.1:0-1982 GCA_043753265.1 Verrucomicrobiaceae bacterium | reverse complement strand
AGGCGGTGGATGGTCCAGGTTTCGCCTTCGCGGGTGTAGCGGAGGCGGTCGTGGAGGCGGCCGGCGTGGCCCTGCCAGAATTCGATAGTGGCGGGGCGGACGACGTAGCCGCCCCAGTGCTCGGGGGTGGGGGGATTGTCGCCGTGGAGGGCTTTTGCGTCGGCGAAGGCTTTTTCGAGTGCGGGGCGGCCGGACAGGACGCTGCTTTGCCGTGAGGCCCAGGCGCCGATGCGGCTGCCGACGGGGCGTTGTGCGAAATAGGCGTCGGTTTCCTCGCGGGCGACTTTTTCGACGCGGCCTGTGACATTGACCTGACGCTCCAAGGGGCCCCACCAGAAGGTGAGGGCGCAGCGGGGCTCGTGTGCGAGCTGCTGGGCTTTGTCGCTCTCGTAGTTGGTAAAGAAGACGAAGCCGCGGGCGTCGCATCCTTTCAGCAGGACGGTGCGCGACCAGGGCTGGCCTGAGGAGTCGACGGTGGAGAGGGTCATGCCGTTGGGCTCGATCAACTGGTGTTCCACGGCGACTGCGAGCCAGGTGCGGAACTGTACGCGGGGATCGGGGTCGACGTCGGATTCCAGCAGGGGGCGATTGCCGTAGTCGCGGCGGAGTTGTGCGAGGTCGAATGGCGTGGGCATTGGAGGGGAGTATGGATGCGTTTGGGGGTGGGGGTTCAAGCGGCAAAACGTCCAACGCTCAACGTCCAACATTCAACGTTCAATGAAAGGCGCAGGTCGGAGATCGAGGCGGAGGGGCGAGGTTTTTTGAACCGCGAAGGACGGAAGGACGCGAAGCATACAGGGACGCTCTTAACGGAAAATATCGAGAAGTGCGTGGTTGAAGCGAATATTGATACAGTCAACCAAGGCGAAGGCGGTGTCGCGCTTGCATTTGCCATGCGCAGTTCAAGGCGTGCCGCTCGGTGGCGGATCTTTCCTGAAATTTAGCGGGGCTTTGGCTGGGTGATGTGGGGTTCGCGGAGGTAGAGGGGTTCGAGGTCGTTTTCGGCGAGGATGCCGCGACTGGCTGCGGCGAGGTGGGCCAGGAGGTTTGCCCGGGGCAGGGCTACGGTGCTGGTCGGAAACGGAGGCAGCGGGGCGGGGGTGTAGATGGGGAGATCGGCGTGGAATTCCAAGCGGGTGCGGAGTTCGTCTTCGGTGAGGAGGGTGGGGCCTTGCTGGCAGATGCCGTTTTCCACTAAAGTGAAGTAGAAGGTTTCGCGGCGGGCGTCGCCGTTGGCGACGTAGCGGGGGGCGTCTGTTTCCAGGGCGGCAACGCTGGCGAGGCCGATGAGGCGTGTATTTCCCGCCATGGAAAGGCCCAGGGCGGCGGCGATGGAGATGCGGACGCCCGCGTAGCTGCCGGGGCCGAGGCCTACGGCAATGGTGTCGAGCACCGGCGCGAGTGCGCGGGCGCGCTCGAGAATGGGGAAGAGTGCGCTGCTATGGCTGCGATCGGCGGTGAAGACTTCGTCGAGGATCAGGGTGCCGTCGCGCCAGAGGGCTACGCTGCCGCGGGGGGTGGAGGTGTCTATTGCGAGGATGGTCATGTGGGGCGTGGGCTAGCGGGTGCCCGATGTGAATTCCGCATTTCTTGCGACCTCGCTAGGGTGCATGGCATTTTGATGCCGATTATCCCACGTGTAAAATAGGCAGGTATTTCGCGATGTGTCCCGCGGGACGCGTGACACTGCGGGCAGGATGCCCGCGCTCCCCGAAACTGGGTGATTACGTTTGCTGCGAGAAGTGCGCGGACTAAATTGATACAGGTCCTCCAAGTTCGTACGCCATTGGAGTACAGTGGGACGCTCCTTCAGAGCTACGTTTCTGCCAGGTCGGCACCTAGGGCTGCGCTCGTGCCTCGCTTGCCCTAGGCTGGGATGGTAGCGGGCCTTTGGCCCTCCATCGTTGGCTCGCGTCACGACTTTCATGTCTCGATGGTGCGTTCGTCGCCTTCTCCTACTTGGAAGTGGAGCCATTTTGTCG
>JAYUWZ010000180.1:0-1982 GCA_043753265.1 Verrucomicrobiaceae bacterium | reverse complement strand
TCCAAGAACTGGCGTAGCATGACACCCTCGTTTTCGCCCTGAAACCGACACGTTTTTTTTGCCTCCGCCTTCACTTCAAATACTCCGCCTTAAGCCATTTCAGGCATTCGTTGCGCAGCTTCAGCAGATCATTGAGCGGATAGCCCCGCGCCGCCGCCGGAATCAACTCCTGCACCTCCGGCGGAATCTGCGCCTTCGCCTTTTCATCGAGATTCCCAATCGGGATCTGCCGGCTCTTCGATTTCGCCAGCGCAATCTCCACACGCGCCGAGAGAAGGAAGTCAGCCAGCTTCTGTGCATCGCTCATCTGGTTTCGCCCTCGAATAATCGCCACCGTATTGGGAATGCAGATCGTCGCCCCGTCGCCCACAGTCGCAGGCCGTGCAGTCACGCTTTTCTCCGCATCCTTCGCTTCAAAATAGTCGTCCGTGTCCGTGAACCCCGCATCAGCCGTCCCGCCCGCCACGAGGTCTTTCACACCCGCATTCCCGTTGGTCTCGTGGACACCCTTCGCGCGCATTTCCCGATGCCACGCTTGCAAGCGCTCCGGTCCCCAAAGCTTTGCCAGCACAGTGTAGTGCGTGAGCGTCGTGCCGTAGAGCGGCTTGGCGATTGCGAATCGTCCCGGCGCTTTGGCAGGATACTGCTCATCGGGAACGGCGTCCTTAAAACCATCCACCGTGGTATTCAGAATCACCACCCGCAACCGCGCCGCGAATCCCGCCCAGCGTCCCTCCGCGTCGCGATAGTTTTCCGGGATGCGTTTCCAGCCCCCGCCCTTGTAGGGCGCCAGCAATCCGCGCTCCGCGAGATCCACCGTGCCGAGCAGTTCGTTGTTCCAAAAGACATCGCAGCGCGGCTTCTTTCCATCCGCGATGATCTGCTCCACCAGCCCGAGCGACTTCGTGGCCTCCGTGTCGTATTTCACAGCCACGGGAATCCCCGTCACCTTCTCAAAATCCTTCAGGATTGCCTCCGCAAATACCGCATCGTGCGCGCAATACACGATCAGTTTCGTCCGGCTCATCCGCTGCCAAAAGATCAACATCAGCCCGATGCCCAGGATGAGTATGAGGTACCCCTTTGCTTGCCGGAAGTCTTTCACGGCTGGTTTCTCGCCAATCGAAGCATTCCCGCAAAGCCTCAATTCATCAGATAATACCGAAGACTGGAAGTGTCGCGCCAAAGGCGCGCAAGAGCATAGCCTAGGGCTAAGCGAAGCGCAGCCCTAGGAATGTCGTGACCGCGTCACGCGCACCGAATGGTGCGCAAGAGCCCCTCGGGCCTCAATAAGCTTACTAATGTTCCAAATCTCTTGCGCGCCCCTCGCACGGCAATCCACGGCTCCCGACACCGAACTCCGCAATGCGTTAGCTATGGTCCAGCCCCAACACGCCGCGCAAGCTGCGGGCTCAAAGGATACGGCTTCTCCGGCGGAAGATGCCGCTTCGCCTTGTCCGCATCCCCAGCCAGAACCAGTTGATGGATCTTCCGCACCTTCGGCGTGTAATCCTCAATCTTCGCAACCCAGTCCTCCACATATTCCTCGATGATGTGCCGGCTGAGCCCCACCTGAATGCTATAGTGCTGCAAACCAGCACCGCGAAGCGTACGCTCAGGATCCCACTGAAGATGGACCTGTGCCGAGGCGAACGCCTTGGACCACTCCGAGTGGGAGCTGTGCAGTCCCGGCTCGAACGTGGTCAGCACGGCAAGCGAAAGAGCCTTCTCCCAGCTTGCCCGCTTGACCCGCACGCAGAGAATCCGCTCCTGCCCGCTCTTCTGCGCCCAATTGCTGCGATGCATGAGCCATAGAAACGACGGCTTGATCCACGTCATTCGGTGGAATGAAAAGGGCGCGACAAAACGCCTGGCGGCAAGCGCAGCCTCCGCGATGTCCGCGGAGTATGCCTGGTAGACAGCAATGGTATCGCGATCGAAGTCCGCGCGTATCTCACGCTCGGCAGCCACGATTACGACAG
>JAYUWZ010000179.1:0-4457 GCA_043753265.1 Verrucomicrobiaceae bacterium | reverse complement strand
CTTCCAAATCAGGGCTCAACTTTACCAGATACAGATCACCTGCGAGGTCGGAGGTGGTGTTTGTGAAAAGTGTACCCTTGAAACGCCCGGCCACAAAGATGTTTCCCGCCGAATCCGTAGCGACCAAATCTGGAACATCCGACTCGGCGCTGAGCCGAAGCGAGTCAACAAGGAGAGTGGCTGGCGCGATGCGCCCTTCAAGAACTTCGATCATGTGAACGATACCCATTGCATGAGATACGCACACTGCCAAGGGACTCTTATGCGCCATTTTATTCCCATATATTTTTATCAGCGACTGATTACCTGCCGTCGCGTAGGTTCACTACATGCTCGCAATGCGCGACTTGCAGCGCAACCCCACCGCAGTATCCCATCACTCGATTAGGCCCCTCCGCCCTCTCTCCCTACGGCGTTCTCCCTACATTTCCTCGCCGATTTCCGTCGCATTCCCCCCTCGCTTCATGATTTCTCTACACCCTCCACCCCCGCCGGCGTGGCGAAATGGCATACGCAGGGGACTTAAAATCCCTAGAGGGGAAACTCTCGTGCGGGTTCGAGTCCCGCCGCCGGTACGGATTTAGTTCCTCCAATGTGCATTGGCCGCATACTTCCCGGAAACGGTGAAATAAGCTGAACCACCCTTAAGAACCCTGAATTTGCGGGACTTACGACGAAAACCTGAATCGCCGCCAGAGGGGATAATTCCCGGAAATAAATGAATCGCCGGAAACCGATGTCCAGTCGCTTCCGACCTTCTACAGAGGAAAAGGACATCGAATCGCGAGATATCCGGGAATTATGCGGCCAAGCAAAGGTCGGAAGTCGGAAGTCGTTTTTGCTGCCTTGAAGGCTGACAAGCCCGAATCGCCGCGCCGATTGCACGAGCCATGCACGATGCCTGCAAGGCAGAATCGCCCGCGATGCACGGGCACGAAAAAGCCCGCACGGCGCGGGCCGGGCGGGCTTTTTGATCGGGTGCTGCTTCCCCTATGCAGCGAGCGCCGTTTGCAAGGCAGCCCACGCGGCGCGCTGGGTGGTGGTGGGGTCATCGAGGCTCTCGCCGCTCACCTCCCGCTCGCTGTCTCCCTCGCCGCCTCCGTGGGCGAGTGCTTCCTCGGCGAGCATGAGCGCCTCTGCCAGCTCGGCGCGCTCGGCGGGTGCCAGGCCGGGGAGGATGCGCGTTTGGATTTGCCCGGCGATGTGAAAGAGCGCGTTGGCCAGCTCCTCGGCGGCGGCGCGCATGTTCCACTCTGCCAGGCCAGCGAGGCCGGGCGCTTCCACCGTGAAGCAATCCGGCAATCCCGGCACGATTGCCCGCATCGCCACCTTGCCCGCCATGGCCATGGCAAAGGTGAGATCGGCAGCCTCCCGCACACCCTTGGCGAGCAGCTCGGCGCGGATTGCCGCGAGGGCGCTGTGATGCTTGAGGAATTGCAGCGCCAGCAGGCCCGCCACCGTGCGCGGCTCTATGTGGTCTATCAACAGCATGAATGGCGTGTTGAATTGGAAGATAGGCCAGCGCCGATCTGGCAACGGCTCGCGCTCGGCGGGCGGCAACTGCCGAATTGCTTCGGGGGGGGTGAGGGGCGCGGGTTTCCGTGCCGTTACTTTCGCCCGCGACTTGCGGGCTTGATGCGCTGGGGGGCGCTTGTTATTTTTTGATGCGGGGGCTCGATGGTTTCTTTGCATTCTCGTGCGGTTTCTGTCGGGTCTTCTGCCCTGCTTGCGTTACAGCGCGAGCGGGGCTCTTTTGTTTTCTCTCGGCTGCTTCGACCCATGCAAGCAACTCAAGAGTTTTGGCCGCAGTCGGCGCACCCGCGCCGCTGAACCATTCCGACACTCGCGCTGGAGGAATATCCAACGCACGCGCCAGGCTTGCCTGTTCACCACGTCCGCTCGTCAAACATCTGGCACGTTCAATGAGTGACTGGAGTAAATCAGCAGGCATGTCTGAATCGTTACGTAGCCCGTATTGATTTTCAAGATTAATTCTGCGGGATGCTGCTTTACGATGCTTTAAAACTGCTTCCAGTCGTTCCTTCATGGCACGTTCAACCTCCTCGAATTGGTCAACCACGAGATTGGGATAATCTTTCCGAAACTGTTCAATCTCTTTACCATGCGCTGAGAGATAGTGGTGAGACAGCGCCTCGCATTCCGAATAAAATCTCCGAGCAAGCTCGATGGGAAGTCCATCAATAAATTCATAGAAGCGGGACATGTCCAATCCTGTACGCCGTTCCCATTCTTCATCGTGAGAGCCGACTTTGAGAAACTGGAAATCCAACTCGGAAAGCTGCTCCTCGGGAATGCCCTTCCTCGCAGCCAACTCTGCGATTTCCTTGTTAATGTCAGGCTCAAGGAGACGATATCCCTCAGTGAATGTTAGCGTGTTTGGGATGAAATCATAGAGCCATACATCAAGGGGAATTGCCCTCCCTTGTGGTAGCCGCCCCGTCGCCAGCCATCTCTGGCAGAAGGCAGTTTCCTCTGCGATCAACTGCCCGATCCAAAAGGGAAAGGGATTGCTGCCCGCCTCATAATTGCGAATGCGTGCGCCATCAACTCCGACACGCCGCGCAAGTTCTGCACTCGAAAAGCCCGCTGATTTACGAGCCTCGCGAAACCGAGCGCAGACGGCCTTCTCTTCATCGGTGATGGGATTTTTCCTCGGCACCAATTCAGGATAACTGCCTCAGGCAACGCATGCCAACACTTGACGAGAAGTCGGAAGTGCAGTATTGCACTTCTGGCAATGATTCCACCTCGCCTATCCCTTCTCGGCTACGTCCGACTGCTCTCCCTGCAAAAGGGAATCGAGAGCACGAAGGAATTGGCGCGGCAGATGGGCGTTCCCGTGAACAGCGTAGTTGCAGCCTTGAATCCCAAATCCGGCAACCGCCGTCCTACCCGCGCCCGCATCGTGGAATTCCTTGGTGCCGATCCCTTTCAACTCGCCGAGCAGGCGAAAAACCAGAGTGCAGACTAGTTATGGCAAACGATTTCGATAAAACCCCCTATCCCTACCCACCCAAAAAGTGGCTGCTCACGCTGCTCGACCTCGGCCCGGACGCCACAAAAGAGGAATACCATGCCGCCTTTGAAAAGAAGGTGACGCCTTTGATCGTCGGGGGCAACTCCGCCGCGATCAAGCGCCTCATGGCGACGATCCAGAGAGACGCGCCGCACCTCACGTACGACGAGGCATGGTCGAAAGCAAAGCTCCAGGCACCCTCCATTTTCGTGAACCCTCCCCGCAAGTAGGATGCAGCCCCGGTTCAACATGCAAGCAAGGCGGCGGCAACGGTTCAACCCGATCCGCACGCTCGATGCCGTCTCGCTTGCGCACGCGCTCGATAGTTTCGAGGCCGGGAACCTGGGCGCAGCCGCCGCGCTGTTTGAAGTGATCGCCGAGCGCGACGACACCACCAAGTCTGTGAAAAACAAGCGGGAGAAATCGATCTCCCAACTCCCTTGGGCGGTGCTCACGCTGGATGGCAGCCCGGAGGCGCTCGCGCAAAAGGTCGCGCTGGAATGCTTCTGGAACAACATCACCACCACGAGCGTGTGGGATCGCAATGTGCGCGGAGGCTTTGCCCGTCTCGTGCGTCAGATCATGGACGCCGTGAGCTTTCGCTATGCCGTCCACCACATCGTATGGCAGCCCATGCAGCAGGCCATCCCCGTAAAGGATGCCACGGGCGCGGTGATCCGCACGCTCGACGGGTTCACGGCAACTTTTGAGCACGTGCCCCTCCAGCTTTTCGAGAATACCACGGGCTCCCTGCGATACCTGCGCGACCACAGCATCGAAGGGCAGGCTTTGGAGGATGGCGAATGGCTGGTGACGGTGGGGGACGGGCTCATGGCCCCGTGCTCCATCTGCTACCTTTTCAAGCGCATGTCCCTGCAAGATTGGGTGAATTTCAACGAGAAATTCGGAATGCCCGGCCTTCACGCGGAAACCAGCGCGGCCAAGGATAGCCCGGAGTGGGAGGCCGTGGTGGAAGCCGCCGCAAGCTTCATGAATGATTGGGCGGCAGTCACCAATCAGGGCACCAAATTTAACCTGTTGGAAGCAGGCGGCGCGCAATCCATGCCCTTCCCTCCGCTCCTGGAGCGCATGGATCGCGCAATCGCCGCGCTGTATCGCGGGGCGGACCTTTCCACCATCAGCGCCGGGAGCGGCAGCGGTCAGGGCGCATCCATGCAGGGCAGGGAATCCAGCATCATCGAGGCGGGAGACGCCGCCATGGTCACGGAGGAGCTGAACAAAGTGGATCGCATGGTGTTGGAGTGGCATTTCGGCCCGGCGAAGGCGCTGGCATACACAAAGGTTTGCCCGAAAAAAGCAGGGGTAGAGGAGGCGCTGCGCGTGGACAGCTTCCTCGTGCAAGCGGGTGCGCGGCTGGGAGCAGCCGCCACGCTGGAACGCTACAACCGCACCCCCGCCA
>JAYUWZ010000178.1:0-4458 GCA_043753265.1 Verrucomicrobiaceae bacterium | reverse complement strand
GACGAAGAGTTCGTCGGCCAGCTTGCGATCGTCGGGTTGCGCGGTGACGAGCTTGGGGAGGGCATTGGCAGGATCGCCGATGGCCTCGGCGACAGCGGGGCCGCTGAGGAGTGCCATGATGCTGCCGAGGCGCAGCTCGCTGCTGCGCTCGCACTCGCAGGAGCTTTCGCGCACGGGGCGCCCCGTATTGGCGAGGAAGCCGCTGGGCAGGTCGGACTGCGCATCGGGAGTCATGCCTGCGCGAAGGCCTCCCGGCAGGCGGGAGGCGGCACCAGTGACCTTGAGTACGCTATCGTAGAGCACCTCCGCCGGGAGGCGGCGCGCGAGGGCGTGGCTGTAGTTGATCTTGTCGTCGGCGTTCCAACGGTTGGTGCCCACGTCGAGCTGGTAGGTGCGCGATTTGCAGATGATGCGCAGCACGTGGCGCATGTCGAACTTCGCGCCCACGAACTCCGAGCGCAGATACTCGAGCAGCTCGGGATTGCTGGGCGGATTGCCCGCGCGGATGTCATCGAGCGGTTCGATGAGGCCCGCGCCGAGCAGGTAGCCCCACAGGCGGTTCACGTAGCTGGAGGCGAAGTAGCGATTGTCGGAAGAAACCATCCAAGCAGCGAGCTGGTCGCGGCGCGACCCGGAGGTCTCGGCCTTGGCGGGATAAGGAAACAGAGGCTCCGCGACCTTGTTGGTGCGAAGGTGGATCATATCGCCATCCTTCTTGTCGTCCACGATTTCGTAGAGGGCCTTCGCATTTTCCACGGCAGTGCCGCCGATGCGCGCGCCCGCGCTGGCCGGGTCATCGGCAAGGCCGACCTGCGAGAAATATGCGCCGAGGTGATAGTATTGATCCTGCGTCCAGCGCTCAAAGGGATGGTCGTGACACTTGTTACAGTTGAAGCGCGTCGCCAAAAAGAGATGCGTGGTATTTTCCAGATTCTCGGCGGGGTCGCGCAGTATCTTCCAATAGCTCGCGGCGGGGTTCTCCTTGTTGGAGCCTTTTGCGGTGAGCACCTTGCTGACAAATTGATCGTAGGGCGTGTTGGTGGCGACTTCGTTGCGAATCCAGTCACGGAACAGCTTCACCCCCTGCCCTCCCAGGAACTTCGAGTTTACCTGCAACATGTCGCACCACTTGTTCGTCCAGTGCTCCACAAACTCCGGCGAGCCGATGAGTTTTTCCACGATGGCGTCGCGCTTTTGGCGGACGGGCGCCTGATCGGCGAGGAATGCACGCACTTCCTCGGAGGACGGCGGCAGCCCGACGAGATCGAGGTACACGCGACGGAGGAAATCGGCGTCGGAGCACAAACCGCTTGGCTCGATGCGCATGCGTTGCCATTTTTCGGCGACCAGTTCGTCGATGCGGCTCCATGTCTCCGGCTGCTTCCACACAAAGCCGGTGCGGTCGCCCATGACCGTGAGCGTGGTGGCGGCGTAGTTGCCCTCGTAGCGGACGAGGACGGGGGCTTCGCCACGGCGTAGGGTCTTTACAAGGCCGGATGCTTCCGGGGCGACGGCGACAACATCGCCATTGCCGCTCTCCACGAAGGACTCCTGCGTAACGTCGCGCTGCGTGCCATTTGCAAAGGTGGCGAGCACTCGGAATTGCTGCATGGCACCGACCTCCTGTGCGACGGGGTTGCGCGGGAATAGTTCAATGCCCGTGACCCTCGGCACTTTCATATCGAGGCGCGCGCCGTCGGCGATCCATGCGCGGAGGATGTCGTAATACTTGTCGCCCAGCTTGGTGCGCTGGCCGCCCTCGTGGGGTACCCCGGCGGTGCCTTTGAGGAGCATGAGCGAGTCGTCGGGCGACGCCACGTTTAGCCGGCGGCCGGCGAGGTCGTCCTTGAGCGAGCGGACGTCGAAAATGGGATCGTAGCCGCGGAGGGAGAGCTTGAAGCCGTACTTGCCGTCCTTCGCACCGTGGCAGGTGCCGGAGTTGCAACCGAGCTTGGTGAGGACGGGGTTTACGTCCTGGATGAAATCGACCTTGGGGGCCGTCTCGACGCCTGAAATGGCGAGGGGGACCTCGAATTTCTGGCCCCCGGCCTCGATGAAGAGTTTACCGGTGCCGTTGGACTTGGGGGTGACGATGCCCGTGGGGGTCGCGGCGATGCCCGCGCCCTCGGCGGTGAATTTGGCGAAACGGGTGATATCAGCGGTGTCGCCGGTGGAAAGCCGTGCCGTGACGAGCACCTGTGTGTAATCACGGGAATGCGTGAGCTTTATGGCTGGAGGGGTTATCTCCAGCGCTGTGACCGGGTGCTTGGGCATCGACTCCGCCTGACCAGCCTGCATGGGGGCGGGCTGGATGGCTTCGGCCAGTGCAATGGCCGGGAATGCGAGCGAAACGAGAAAGATGTTCACGTGGCGGGACATGGTGGAAGGATCAACTGTTGAGGGGGGCGGGGCTTAGTATCCGGATTATCGGCGATAACGGCGATACGATAATGTCCAACGCCCAACATTCAACGTTCCGATGGTAACTCTTGGCGAAGGCGACAGAGTCGCTGGACGCCCAATGCGGCAAGCGACGGTCGGGAGGTTTTTGCGCATTCGGGATTATGGGGCTATCAGAGGAAAACGGGGGTTTCTGCAGTTGTTGCGCATGTTGCGGATAAGCGTCCAACGTCAAATGGGGTATTCGGCAGGCGGGAGGTTTCTGCGCATTCGTGATTATGGGGGTATCAGAGGAAAACGGGGGTTGTTGCAGTTGTTGCGCATACTGCGGAAGATGCAGTTTGGGGAGGATGAGAAGGATTATGTGCATTAAATGCGATGGCGTGGTTCGGGTCGAGGCGAGACGTTTGTTCCACGTGTTCCACGGAAATTTGGGAACAATGGCAGGATTAGTCCTCGCTTTGATTTTCGTATCTTGATCCTTCCTCATTTCGCTCCTCTCCTCGGAGTATACACGATCCTTGGGCTGGGTTCAGCAGAAAGGTGGGGAGGCGTGTTTTTTATCCTCAACCAACCCAGCAACTCCAGAATTTTAACGGTTTAGTGTAAAAATGAGGGCCTCCATTGCCCTCGCTGCGCTCGGTCGGGATGACGTTTTAAAAAGGCGCTTCGCAAACTTCGATTCGGATGCTGCGTCACATGCAGCGAAGTGCTTCAGACCGTGATTAATTGAGGGAGAATACGGCCCCGTCGGAGCTGAGATGGCACAGCCAGTGAAGTGAGGCCCCTCGGCTCGTTCCTCGCTCGGGGTGACGATTTAAAAAGGAGTTCACTCTGTGCGAGTCGGGGCGGAACTGGCGGTTCGCTGCGGTTTGAGACGTAGCAAACTGCACATAGTCCACGGGCACCCCGTGAAATGGCGCTTCGCACGATGCAGGCGGTGTCAAGGATGCCTATCGCTCCTGTCCGAAGTAAGCGCAGCGAGGTTGAAAACCCCGCCTACTAGGGCTGGCCGCAGTATTTGAGGAGGTACATTTCGGCGGTGCCGCCTGGGAGGTAGAAGCGGAGGGCACCGTCCTTGCCCATGATGTCGGTGGGCACGGCGCAACTGGCGCGGCGGCTGTGGATTTGGTGCATGCCGAGGTAGTCGCGGCGGTAGAGTTCGCCCCATGCTTCGATGCGCAGGGCGGCTTTTCCTTTTGCGATGAGCAGGTCGGAGAGGTCCTCGTGCTCGTAGTGGGTAAATTCGATTTTTTGCAGGGACTCAATGGTGGCGTAGTCGAGGCCGGGAAATTCGACCATCATGGGCTCGGGTTTTTCTTCCCAATTCGTAGTGAGCACGCCTGCGCGCACCCTGGGGTCGAAGCCTGCGATGGCGTTGAGGCGGGAGAGGGTGTTTACGGAGATGAGGACCTCGCCGCAGGGTGGGACCTTGATGGTGAGCCAGACGTGGTCGACATTCTCGGGTCTCACGGACTGCTCAAGTTCGATTTTGTAGGGAATGCCGATGACGTGGGCGAAAAGGGGGCGGCGGGTATCGAAGATATGGCAGACCCAGTCTTCACGGGAGGCGTGGCGTTTCGAGAGCGGCTGGGACATTCGCAGGGAGCTTAGAGATGGCTGGGGATTTTGCGAGTGTTTCGGGTGGCTGGCGAAGACGTGAGACGTGGAGAAGTAAGAGGTGGAGACGAAAGACAGCAATTTCGAGCAAGGAGGGACTACGTAAGCACTTGCACTTGCGGGTGTGTCCCGGCTTTTCTCCACGCCGTGCAAACCATCGTTATCGGCCATAAGAATCCTGACATGGATTCCATCTGTGCAGCCATCGGCTATGCGGAGTTCAAGCGGCTGTCTGGCTGGAAGAATGTGGTGCCGGCGCGATGCGGTGCGACGAACATGCGGATTGATTTTGTGCTGGATCGCTTTGGCCTGGAATCGCCGATGCTGATTACGGATCTCTCGCCGCGCGTGCGCGACGTGATGCAGCCGAACGTGATCAGCGTGCATGCGGACACGCCGTTGTATGATGCGGTGCAGCTCATTGAGCGGCGGCGGCTG
>JAYUWZ010000177.1:0-1989 GCA_043753265.1 Verrucomicrobiaceae bacterium | reverse complement strand
CCTGGATGGCGGGTGGAGGCATCGCAGCCTTCGTCATTGCATTGGTGACCTGCTTTAAAAAGGAATGGGCTCCGGCAACGGCACCCCTTTATGCACTGTGCAAGGGTCTATTCCTCGGCGGCATCTCGGCCCTCTACGAGACCAAGTTCAACGGCATCGTGCTCCAGGCCACGATGCTTACCTTTGGCATCCTTTTCGCGCTGCTCGTCGCGTATCGCAGCGGGCTGATCCGAGCTACTGAAAACTTCAAGCTCGGCGTCACCGCAGCCACAGGCGGCATTTTCTTTCTCTACCTCATCACATGGATTCTGGGGATGTTTGGCGTGAACGTCGCCTTCCTCCACACAGCCGGCCCGCTGGCCATCGGCATCAGCGTGTTTGTGGTGATCATCGCCTCCCTCAATCTCGTTCTGGATTTCGACTTCATCGAGCAGGGCTCCGAAGTGGGCGCGCCCAAATACATGGAATGGTACGCCGCCTTCGGTCTCCTCGTTACGCTGGTCTGGCTCTACCTCGAGATCCTCCGCCTCATCGCGCTGCTCTCCTCGAAACGGAACTAATCTTTCTCCGGCTTGTCGAGTTGATCCCCGGTCATCTCTTCGTATTCCGCGAGGTGGTCCGGACGAAGGGGTTCGGTCACTTTATAGTCCTCTTTAAACCAGCTCCCGAGGTCCACGAGCTTGCAGCGCTGGGAGCAAAACGGCCCCATGGGCGGTGCATTGAAGTCGCTCGGCTTTCCGCAGATGGGGCATTTGAGAGTGGCTGGCATAATTAGTAAGGAAGCACCTCCGCGAGGGCTTTCCAGAGCGCATTCACCGCCTCGGAAATCTGATGCTCCGTGGCACAATAGGGCGGCATCAGCGCGAGCACATCTCCAATGTTGCGCGTGAGCAGCCCATGCTTTCGCGCCTCCTCGCACACGCGGAACCCCACGCGGAACCCCACGCGGCGATCCACGGGAAAGGGCCGCCGCGAGTCAAAATCCTCCACAAGCTCGATGGCGCAAATCAGACCCTCGCAACGCACATCCCCCACATGCGGGTGCGCCCAAAAGCGTTGCACCTGGCCATGCAGAAATGCGGCGCGGGATGCGATGTGCTCCAGCGTGTGTGTGGTCTGCAAAAGCCCCAGGCTGGCCCGGGCTGCGGCGCAGCCGAGTTGGTTGCCGCTGTAGCTGTGGCCGTGGAAGAACGTCTTCCATTCATCGAAATCGCCAAGGAACGCCGCGTAGATTTCCTCGTCGGCGAGCGTCACCGCGAGGGGCATGTAGCCGCCGGTGATCCCCTTTCCCAGCGCCACGACATCGGCCTGCACGTTCTCATGGTGCGCTGCAAACATCGCGCCCGTGCGCCCAAAGCCCGTGAGCACCTCATCGAGCATGAGCCACACGCCACGGCTGTGGCAGAGCTCCGCGATGCGCGCGAGGTAGCCATGGGCATGCATGGACATGGAGCCCGCTCCCTGCACACGCGGCTCCATCACAAACGCGCTGGCGTGCGCACCTGCCTCATCGAGCACCCGTTCCGCATCGCGCACACACTCCCACTGGCACTTGCGCGACAGGCGGGCATCCGAGCCCTTCTCCGGGTGCGCGCGATTGTACGGGCAGCGGTAGCAGGCGGGCGACGGCACCTCTCGGCTGCTAAACATGAGCCCGCGATACACCCCGTGAAACACCGGGCTGTGCCCCGCGCTCATCGCGCCCACGGTATCGCCATGGTAGCCGGCTGCGAGCGAAACGAAAACGGTGCGCCCTTCCTCGCCGCGCTGCTGGCGAGCCTGGTGAATCATCTTCAGCCCTGCCTCTACGGCCGTGCTCCCGTCATCCGAAAAAAACGCACGCCACCCTGTGGGTTCATTCTGCCGGGTAAAGGCCTGCAAAAGCTCCCGCGCATAGGCGGGCGCCTGATCATTGGTAATGCCGAGGAACGAGGTGTGTGCCACGCGATCGAGCTGCCCCCGAATCGCATCGTCGATCTCCGGCCTCCG
>JAYUWZ010000176.1:0-4471 GCA_043753265.1 Verrucomicrobiaceae bacterium | reverse complement strand
GAAAGACGTAAGTAAATCGGAAAGTCGTCCGTAAGAGAAGCTTCGGGTACGTGAATATTTCGCTACGTAACGGTTTGGTCGGAAAAGGGATGGCATTCTCTATCAGCCCTGAGGGAGTGGTATTGATGTTGAATGATTCGTTAGAGTTAAGCGGGCTCCCCGGCCCGGCTTAGCTGCCAAAGCGCGCGGCACTTGGAAATAATCTTCTTAAGGGCTTCCGGCGTCACCGCCTGCTTGGGATCGTCGCCTATCCCCTTGGTGGGCGATACATTGCACTCGATGCAAAGCCCATCCGCCCCGTAGGCGACGGCGGCCATCGCGGCTGCGGGCACGTACGCCGCCTTGCCCACCGAGTGGCTGGGATCCACCACGACGGGTGCCCAAGTGCGCTCCTTTAAGAGAGGGACGATGCTTTCATCCGGGTGGTTCCGGTAGCCATCGAGCCCCGGTTGGGTGCCCCGGGGGCAGAGGATCACGTTGGGGTTGCCCAGGGCCACGATGTATTCCGCGGCGGAAATAAATTCCTGTACAGGGCCGCTGTGAATGCTGCGCTTCAGCAGCACTGCGGTGTCGCGACCGGCAATGGCCTGGCCGATCTGGCGCAAAAGGGCATAGTTCAGCGCGTTGCGGGCACCCACCTGCAGGCAGTCCACACCGGCCTCGATGGCGAGTTGCAACTGTTCCTCATCCATCACCTCGGTATCCACGGGCAGTCCGGTCTGGCGGCTGGCCTCCATCAGGATCAGGAGCGCCTTCGCGTCGCCCTGGTAACTATAAGGGTTGGTGCGCGGCTTCCACACCCCGCCCCGGAGGGCATGCGCGCCCGCCTCTTTGATGGCATGGGCGGTCTCAATGGTGAGATTCGGGTTTTTCGGGTCGATCGTGCAAGGCCCGGCGCATACGAAAAGTTCTTGTCCGAGCGTTACCGAGCCAATCGTGAGCCGGTGCGAGGCCAGGCTGGAGCGGGAGTCCATGAGCTTGTGGGCGCTCTGGATGCGGTCCACGCGGTTGATGTAGGGAAGGCCTTCCAGCTTGGTGACCATGTCATCGTTCCTCTCGTCCCCGATGATGGCGTAAATCGAGCGCTCCTGGCCATTGATGGTCTGCAAACGGCAGCCAAAAGCCCCGACGATGTCGGTGACTTCCTTCAATTGCTCGTCGTTGAGCTTGCTGACGTTCGGTATAATCATGGTGCCAAAAAGGGCGCGAAGCGTAACGGGCTGGGGCCGGGGAGCAACGGTTTTATTCCGAGGGGCTCTGGGGCCGGGAGGGTTGTTGCAGTTATTGCGCATTTTGCGCGGGGACCGTTTTTCGCGGGAGACGGGGGGATTATCGGCGATAACGGCGATGGGAGCGAGGGACGGGGTTGGATGGGGTTTTTGCGCATTGAGGCGCGAGAAGTGGCGGGCGGTAAATGGCTGGAGAGCTGGGGCTTGGGGAAGGTGGGGAGGGTTGTTGCAGTTATTGCGCATTTTGCCCGGGATGTGATTCGTGAGAGGGGTGGGGATTATCGGCGATGGGTGGCCGGGTCGTTTTGGAGTGGGGGTTTTGTACGCGGCTGTGCCGTTATTTGTTCGTGTGTTTCCACCCTGTGAAATGTCACCCCTCCTGCTTACCTTCCGCTCCATGGTGTGAAGATATCACAGATGAGACGGAATGCACGTTTTGAATGTGGGAGTTGATCCCAATGCTTTTGAATTCCACGGGATTCTTCAGTCGCTTAAAGCTCCCTCAGAATGACAGGAATTAGGGGTAGGTTAAGCACTGCATCGCGCCTGGCTTCGGATGAACGATGTGAGATTGAATAGCCCGGTGTGTTACGGGGCGCCTCGACCGTCTCACGCCCAAATATGTTTCCCTGCCTAATTTCCCCTCGCCCCGTGAGTCTCCAGCGAAGACTCTTTTCTCCATGCGCCTCCTCGTGTTTCTCCTCACTCTTGTCATCGGCTGCCGCGCTGCGGAGCCTTTGTTGAAACCGAATGATGTCGTGGCGCTGGTGGGCGGGGAGGACATGGTGGTGGCCAACGAGTTGGGGTATATGGAAGCGCTCTGCCAGGCCGCACTGCCGGACTACCATCTAAAGTTTCGCAGCATCGCGTGGGAGGGGGATACGGTGTTTGAGCAGCGGCGGGATTTGAACTATCCGACCCTTGAGGCGCAACTCGACCGCATGGGAGCCACCGTGGTGATCTGCCTGTTCGGACAGAAAGAGAGCGACCGCGGCGAAGCCAAGCTCGGCGAATTTGCCACTGCATACCAAGCGCTCATCGCCCGGCTTTCTGACAATGGAAAGCGGAGACTCCTGCTCCTGACCCCGCCGGTTTTCACCGGCCCCAATGGTCCGGACGCGACGAAACAGAGTCTGGCCCGCTACGCCGAGGGCGTGGCTTCCTTGGAAAAACCACCGGGAATTCGCACAGTGAAGCTCGGCGGCTACGCACGCTTTGCCCCCTATCGTGACGGCATTCATTTGACGGAACAACAGCATCGGAACGCGGCTCATGATATAGTGGCCGTTCTCGCCAACCCCGGTCCTTCGAAACTGAATGCCGACCTCAGCGAAATCCCTCGCCAACTTATCGTCGCCAAGAACCGGCTCTGGTTCCACTACACGCGCCCGCAAAACTGGGCCTTCCTCGCGGGGGACCGCACGACCCAGCCGAGCAGCCGCGACCACGTGGATAAGAACAAGCGGTGGTTTCCGGAGGAGATGGAGCAGTTTCTCCCGCTGATTGATGCGAAGGAGAAGGAGATTTGGGCGAAGGCTGCGGAGCTGAAAGGACAGGCGCAATGAAGACTCAGGAATTTCACAGCAACAGTGATTTGAACGCAGGGCGATCTGGAGTGCGGCAGCTTGCTGCCGCTCTGGCAGGGGTGGCCCCGGCGGTGGGTGGCAGGAGAACCAACCGAACTTATCATGGCGTCCCCGCCACCGGCCTCCCGCACCCCCTCCTCCAGAGCGGCAGCAAGCTGCCGCACTCCAGATTGCGCCTATTTTTTCGAGCGGTGGTGGTGGCGGGCGCCACCGCATTTGTGCCCTTCTCACATGCCCAAGAAGCGGACCGCAACGATCCGGCGACTGAGCTTGCTTCTTTCAAGATTGCGGCTGGTTTTGAGGTGAATCTTTTTGCTTCGGAGAAGGAGGGCATCATCAAGCCGATTGCGCATCGGGTGGATCGGTTGGGGCGGGTTTGGGTGATTGGGAGTATCACGTATCCGCAGATCAAGCCGGGCGAGGAGCCGAATGATTACATCAAGATTCTCGAGGATACGAATGGCGATGGGAAGGCGGACAAGACGACGACTTTTGCGGAGGGGTTGATGATTCCCACGGGGCTGGAAATCGATCCCGATGGGCGCGGATGCTGGGTGGGCGAGGGGACGAAGCTGTGGCACATGCGCGATGAGGACGGCGACGGCAAGGCGGACAAAAAGGAGGTGGTGTTGCGGGGATTTGGCACGGGGGATAATCACCAAAACATCAACAGCTTTCGGTGGAGTCCGGGCGGGGAGTTGCTCATGTCTCAGGGGCTGCATGCCTTCTCGCGCGTGGAGACGCCGTGGGGCATCACGAAGCTGGATGAGGCGGGGTATTTTCGGTTTCATCCGCGCAAACAGAGGCTCGACGCCTTTTGGGGCGGGCCGGCGGACCCGCAGAATCCGTGGGGTTTTGTGTGGGATGACTGGGGTGCGCTGTTTGTGCAGGCAGGAAACAATGGGGGGCTGTTCGACGCGCTGCCCTCGGCCTTTGTAGGCGGCCTGGCGAAGCGACCGGCATCCATCTGGGAAAATGCGCGCGGGCGCAAATGCAGCAATCCGGAGATGGTGGGCACGGCGCATTTTCCGCCGGACTGGCAGGGGGCAATCATCACGCCGGGCTATATCAACAATGCGGTGTGGACGCTGCGGCTCACGGCGGATGGATCGGGCTGGATTGCGCGCGATTCCGAGCCGCTCATCACCAGCAGTCACGGCAGCTTCCGGCCGATGGATGCGAAGTTTGGGCCGGATGGAGCGCTCTATATCACCGACTGGTACAATCCCATCATCGGCCATTACCAGGCGAGCTTCCGCCACCCGGATCGTGACAAGCAGCACGGGCGCATCTGGCGCGTGACGGCGAAAGATCGCCCGCTGGTGAAGCCGCCGGAGTTTTTGAAAAAGGGGCCGGAGGCTCCCGTTGCGGAGATTATTGCGGGGTTGGAATCGGATGAGCGCTTTGTGCGGGAGCATGCGCGGGGGCTGCTGGGGACGATGCCGAAGGACGGCGTGCTGAAGGCGGTGGATGAATGGGCCAAGGCGAAGGGAACGGACCGTGCGCTGTTTGATGCGTTGTGCGTGCACGAGTGGCAGGAGAGCCCGGAGCGTGAGCTACTGGAAAAGGCCATGCGGACAAAGGAGCCCAGGCTGCGGGCCTATGCGGCGGGGGTGATGGGGCGCTGGATGTGCTCGCCTGATCCTTCCTTGGACA
>JAYUWZ010000175.1:0-1995 GCA_043753265.1 Verrucomicrobiaceae bacterium | reverse complement strand
ATGCTTCGATGCACTCTTGCTGCGCTTTATTGAGGCGGATTCCGGGCCTCACCTTCCGCAGCAAGGCCATTCCCTGCTCGATGTCGGCTACGTCCCCTCGATGCAAGAGGAGGGCAAGGGCGACCAAGCCAGTACGGCCATGCCCTGCGGCACAGTGCACATAGGTCTTTTGCAAACCCAGCGACTCTACCAATGCCAGCAAGGCTTGTGGGTGCGGCGCTGTGCCGTCGAGGATGGGAAAGCAACGATAGCCCGCAAGGGTCCGCCGTGATCGCGGTTCGGCAAACTCCGAGGTAAGATCGAGATATTGTTCACAGGGCTCGATCGACTCGCCCTCAGCAAGGCGGCGGCCAACCACCAGCGTGTCGTTCACAATGTGAAATGCGGGCTCACGACCCACGACCGAGCCGATCTTCCAAATGAGAAGACTGAGCATCATGAGGGGAAGGAATGCAGTCCACGCCAGCAGCGGCAGCGTCCCATCAGGCCTTTTGCCAAACATGCCGTGGTGCTCGGTTGCGTGCGCAATGCCCAGTGCGAAAAGGTTGCACCCAAGCCATCCCGCAAAGAGCCAGTAGCCGCGGTGCATCCACGCAAGTGCAATGAAGCAGATGCCAAGCAGTGGGAGCAGCACCTTGTAGCTCACGTCTCAACGGGTTTGCGCGCATCCTTCATCCAATCCCACGCGAGCAGTTCCTTCTCATCCACCGACAGTCCGCGCGCTGCTGCGCGGCGGTAGATGGCACGGTAGGCTCGAGCGGTGCGTTCCCAGGGAAAGTCCTGCAAGCGGCGCTGGCCATTGGATCGCAGGGTTTCGCGAAGCGCCGCATCGGTCGCCATGCGGGCCACGGCGTCGGCGATGGCGTGGCTGTCGTAGGGATCGAAGAGCAGCGCGGCATCGCCAGCTTGCTGCGGAAGCGAGGTGACCGTGGAGCAGGCGACAGGCGTGCCCTCCTGCCATGACTCATACACGGGGCCGCTCGCGGCCTCGAAGAGCGTGGGCACCACGACAAATTGCGCAGCGTGGTAAATGGCGCGCAGCTCGGCGAAGCTGACGGAGCCAAGGAAGCGCACCTGATTTTCGAGGCCCAGGCGTTTTATCTCGGCCTCCACTTTTACCGCGTGGCGCTCGAAGCGGTGGCCGGTGCAAATGAGCGGCACCGTGATTCCGCGCTGGTCGCGCAGCTCGGCGAGCGCGGCGAGCAGGCGCAGATGGTTTTTGTGCTCCCACGTCACGGCGGGGTAAAATGCGAACGCCTCGGGCAGCGAAAACTTGGAGCGCGCGGCTGCGATGTCGGCATCCGCAGGCGCTGCGGCAGCCATGGTCGGCGGCGCCCAGGGGATGATTTGCATGCGCTCGCGTGCGATGGCGTAACGGCTTGCGACGTCATCGCGCGCCCATTCGCTCGCGACGACGACGGTGTGTGCGAGACGACAGGCCACCGGATACACAGACTCGCGGGCCACAATGTCACGCGGCTGGAAAAAGCGCGGGTAGTGCAGGTGCAGCAGGTCGTGCGGATTGAACACCGAGGGCAGCGAGGTGACTGCGAAATACTGCCATGGCCAGTGGATGACGTCCGCGCCGAGCGATTCGTAGAAGCCATCCGAGCGCGGCACCTCGGGCCATTGCCTGCCCTTATCGCCGGTGAGATTGCGTAGTGTGCGCGCAGCCCAGCGCTGCACGCCGCCCCTCCATCCTCGCGCGGGTGGTTGCGGGCGGTTGACGAGTTTCGTGTTCGCCCCCGCGAGCGGCTCCAGCCATGCGCGATTGTCCGGGTGGCAGATGAGCACATACTCCTCCCCAGCCCCGCCCAGTTCGCCGAGCGCGCGCACGAGCCCGCTCACCACGCTCTGCGTGCCGCCGGCCTGGGTGCCGGGGGCGAGTTCGCAATTGATGGCGATGCGCAGGGAGTCGTTCATACACATTCCGCAAACATGACGAGACGCCCGTCGGGCAGCGTCTCGGTGGATTGAAAACCAGCGCGCTGATAC
>JAYUWZ010000174.1:0-4478 GCA_043753265.1 Verrucomicrobiaceae bacterium | reverse complement strand
CACGCTATTTCACCAAGATCACCACCAGCCCGCTTTACAGCGGCCTGCACGACCGCGCCGCGTGGTTTGTGGAAAAAGTGCTCGGCAAGCGTGTGAAGGAATTCGCCCACCGCGTGGAGACCGGCGTGAAGGGCCTCATCGCCCCCAGCATGCTGTTTGAGGATCTCGGCTTCCGCTACTACGGCCCCATCGACGGCCACGACATCACCAAGCTCGTGAGTTCGCTGGAATTCCTGAAAAAGCAGGACGAGCCCGTGATCCTCCACATCAAGACCATCAAGGGCAAGGGCTACGCGCCCGCGCTGGAGCAGCCGCTGAAATTCCACGGCCTCGGCCGCTTCGAGCCCAAGACTGGCGCGACCAAGGGCACCGCCACCCCCACCTATAGCGAACTCCTGGGCATCACCCTCTCCAAGTTCGCCGAGACGAATAACAAGATCGTCGCCATCACCGGTGCGATGCCCAGCGGCACAGGCCTCTTCCATTTTGCCAATGCACACCCGAAGCGCTACTTCGATGTGGGCATCGCCGAGGAACACGCCGCGCTCTTCGCCGCCGGCCTCGCCTGCGAAGGCTTCAAGCCCTTCCTCGCCATCTACTCCACCTTCATGCAGCGCGCGTACGACATGATCATTCATGACATCGCGCTGCAAAACCTGAACGTCGCGCTCTGCATGGATCGCGGCGGCCTCAGCGGCGACGACGGCCCGACCCACCACGGCCTCTTCGACATCGGCTACCTCCGCCACGTGCCCAATCTCGTGCACATGCAGCCCAAGGATGAGGACGAGTTCGTGGACATGCTCTGGACAATGGCCCACCACAGCACGGGCCCCATCGCCATCCGCTACCCACGCGGCATCGGCACAGGCGTGCAACCCAAGGAAACACCCCGCCTGCTCGAAATCGGCAAGGCCGAGGTGGTGAAACACGGCAGCGCCCAGCCGGTCCGAGTGGCCATCCTGGGTCTCGGCGGCATGTGCCAGATGGGCGAGGCCGCAGCCGCAATCCTCGAGGCAAAAGGCATCTCCACCGCCGTCATCAACCCGCGCTGGATCAAACCCCTCGATACCGCCCTCATCGAATTTTTCGCCCGCAGCGTCGACGTCATCTGCACCATCGAGGACCACGTCCTCCACAATGGCTTCGGCTGCGCCGTCATCGAGCACCTCGCCGACCAGCGCATCACCACCCCCGTCGTCCGCGTAGGCTGGCCCGATCAATTCGTCGAGCACGGCGCCGTGGACATCCTCCGCAAAAAGCACGGCCTCACCGCCGAAGCCGCCGTGCAAAAAATCCTCGAAGTCCTCCCCGCCAAAGCCGCGAAGCACGTGGCCTAAAGGCGCCGACGAGATTACGCCAGTTCTTGGAATGCGGCAGCCCTCTGCCGCTTTGGAGGTTGGTGGAATTTTAGGTAGGTGGCTGGGAGCACCGGCCACCTCCCACCTGACCATGCCCAAAATCACCACCGAGCTCCGCATCCGCCACGTGGTAAAACCCGCGCCGCCCTTCCCCGGCGGCGTCCATCTCACCTCTCTCTCCGACTTCTGGGAAATCGCCGACCTCGGCTTCGACGCTGAACAAAAACTCCCACACGCCAAACCCGGCGGACGCCTCGAAATCCGCTGCCCCGAGAACGACCCACGCCTCCCCAAAATCCTCCGCATCATCGCCCGCAGCGGCTACACCTGCTCCAGCACCATGGCGGTCGGAAAAGGCACCAACCAATTCTACCTCAAACACGCCCGCACCTACACCCCCGCAGAGCTCGACGCCGCCGAACTCCTCACCGCGCGCCCCGACTACCCTCACTACCCCATGGCCGAGCTCGGCGAACTCGGCGACGACGACACCGGCTGGCAGGCCGTCGCCACCACACGCATCAAAAAGAACCACCCCTTCGGCCACTTCGACTGCCTGGAGGCGATGGTCTTTTCCGAGCCCCTCAAGCTCCACCTCGAGACCGTCCTGGGACTCACCTTCCACCCCATCCCCTACAACCCTCCCTCCCCCGCTGCCCGCGCACTCTGGCAGCTTGCCCACCACATCAAGCTGCCCCCCTGCCTCCTCCCCCGCGTCACCCAGACAAAAGAACCCTTCACCGACGAAAATCAAAACGGCGCCATCTGGGACGAAGGCGGCTACTATCACCCCGTGGAACTCCGCTTTCCTCACTCCGCCATCGCCGCCATGGGCACGTCCCACGCAGCCACCACCCAGGAAAAAATCGGCCCCAACAATGCGATGATGATCAGCGAAGTCATCGTCACCCAACGATTCCGCACCGCTATGGCCGGTGCAAAAGTCAAAGGCATCGAGTACACCCCTGTCCGCCTGGAATGAGGCTCTTCCGATTGCCTCGGCACTTCGCCCGGCAGTCCTTTCTCGTTTACTGTCTCACCTACCCGCCCAGCTCGGTGGCTGCGGCTTCGCGCCCACGGGCCGCGTATCCTCCAGAAGTCCCCACAGCGCTTTGTTAAACTCCGCCGTCGCAGGCCCCTTGGCTGCCAGCTGCCGCACCGCTGCATCAGTGAAGCGCCCGAGCCCAATTTCACCCACCGCAGCCACCGCGGCTTTCTTTTCCAGCGCGCCACCCTCCGCATAGCGCACCACCTCCTTCAGCAACGCCCACTGCTGCGCGTGAGTGATGACTTCCGCGCGTCCCACAAAGACACGCCTGAGTTCCTTCGGGGCCGGGCTGATCGTCAGCGGCAGTACCTCGTCCGCCCATTTCTGCGGGAGCGTATAGAGCACTCGCGTCCCCTGCTCTCCCAGCCACGACTCCTCCCACGTTTTCACCATCGCCTCCGCTTCCTTTTCATACAGCCCCTCCGCCGTGAGAGTGAGGCGCAGTTTCGCCGCGAGTTCGGCACGCACTGAAAGCGCAGGACGCGCGATTTCATCAAAATTGAACCCCTTGTCCTCCGTCACACCCGCTCCGAGCACCGGCACCTCCACGAGCGCCGCCTTGTCCCCGCGCACGGAATAAATATAGTATGGCCCGAGCGGAGCCTTGCTGCCATTTCGCAGCCGGATTTGCTGCGCGCCCTCCCCGAAATGGGCCACGTTCAGGGGTGCCTCAAATTGCCCCAGCCCGCGGTAAAAGAGGAATTTCTCGTACTGCTCCCCGCCATCCGCCGTCTTCACGCGCAGCGCTGCGGCATCCGTCTCGCGTGCGGCATAATAGTGGCTGCCCGCCTCTTCCTTGGGAAACTTCCCCGCCTCCGCCGAACCATCACCGGGAATAATCTCCACACCACCCCACCGCATCGAGCTGCGAATCATCATGCCCGCCGCATTGCGCGCGGGCAGCACGGGCGCCTTCGGATTGGCGAGCTGCGGATACCATTCGGTGATTCGCCCATTGGGGAACGTCACATCCACATCCACCGTGCGCGCCTCCTTGCTGTAAAAATAGATCACCGGCGTCTCCATGCGCTGCCGGGCCACGAGACCTGCTTTGAACGGCGTATGAAAACTGGGCAGCACCAGCTTTTGCGGACGGCCCACAGGATTCCGAGCATCGTACACAAACTTCGGAAGCTCGGCCACGACGAACGGGTTCCACTCGAGTTGCACCCCATCGGCTCCCTGCACCGAGGTAAAGGTGCCCCACTCGTGAGCGACATAATCAGCCTTGGTGGGTTTGGCGGGCGCTTTCGCGAATGCGGCAAGCGTGGAGGAAATCAGACCAGCGAGAATGAGTGTCCTGTTCATGGATGCATCCTGCCACCCCCACCGCCCAGCGTGTCAGCACTGGGTGAGTCTTCTGTAAAAGAGATGTCACAGCCCCAAGCCTTAAACTTGGTAGCGCGAACGGACTACTGTTTGCGATTTTGCCGACTGCTACAGCCTCGGCCCCGCCGGCTTCACCGGTGCGGCAAAACTCGGCACGCCTTTCGCCTTCACCTTGCGGCGGAATACCTTGTCGCCACAGGTGGCATAGAGAAAGTCAAAACCCAGACCGCCAAAGGTGATGTCGCTCACCTTGCCATTGGGCGTGGGGATAATGCAGTTCACGCGCCCCGCCTGATCGCACACCTGGATGCCCAGACCCGTCGCCACGTAGAGGCGCCCGTCCTTGTCCACCGCCATGCCATCCGCCTCGGAATCCTCGGCACCGTCCACCTCGTGGAGATGATGGTACCGCTGCTTGTACTTCAGCGATCCGTCAGGCTGGATTTGGTAGCTGCTCACCCAGTGGCTTTGGCCCTCAGCGACATAGAGCAGCGATTGGTCCGGCGAAACGGTGATGCCCGTCGCATAGCGCGCATCCGTATCCACCACCTTCGCGTCCCCTTTCGCCGAAAAGAATACCACCTGAGTTCCCTTCTCTCCGACCTCAATTGCGTAGAGGCCGCCATTGTTCACCACCACCAGATCCGTAGCCGTCGTCTTTGCGAGCGCAGGAATCGCAAGACCCTTCCCGCCAAAGGCAAAAATGCTGTCAGGCGTGAGCTGGTAGATGCGGCCATCCG
>JAYUWZ010000173.1:0-1998 GCA_043753265.1 Verrucomicrobiaceae bacterium | reverse complement strand
GCCGAGTGGCTTCGCATCAGCCGCCTGCGGGCGGAGGATGCGTTGCTCGTGCTGAGCGTCGGAGGGGGCAGCGTGGAAAAAAACATCAGCCCCAATCTCGTCGCCGCCCTGGATCTGGCTCGCGAGCGCGGCGCGACCGTGCTCGGCATTGTCGGCAAAGACGGCGGTCACACCGCGAAGGTGGCCGATGCCTGCTGCATCGTGCCAACCGTAAACCCGGAAACGATTACCCCACACTCCGAGGCCATGCAGGCTGTCGTCTGGCACCTGCTCGTCTCACACCCCAAACTGAAAGCGAAACCAACCAAATGGGAGAGCACAACATAGTCCGCGCGGTATTCCTCGACCGCGACGGAGTCATCAACAAACCAGTCATCATCGAAAAGCATCCTTATCCACCCCGCAGGGTGGAGGAGTTTGAATTACTTCCGGGTGTCATCGAGGCCTGCGCCCGCCTCAAGGAGGCCGGCTTCCTCCTCATCGTCGCGACAAACCAGCCCGACGTCGGCCGCGGGCTGCTCTCGCAGGCCATCGTCGAAGGCATGCACGCAAAGCTTGCCTCACTCATCCCTGTGGATCGCATCGAGGTGTGCTATGCCGCAGGCAGCGCCGCCGGGCAACCCAGCGATTTTAGAAAACCGGCACCGGGGATGATCCTCCGTGCAGCGCATGCACTGGGCGTCACTCTCCAGGAAAGCTGGATGGTGGGGGACCGCTGGCGCGACATCGATTGCGGCCGTTCCGCCCGCTGCCGTACGGTGTTTATCGACCACGGCTACGCCGAAAAACTCCGCACCCCTCCCGATTTCACCGTGAAGTCCCTGCCCGAGGCCGCCGATTTGATTCTGAAGCAAACCGCCCCCGTCTCCGGCCGCCACCGGAGCCAGTAGGTGTGTTTCTCTTTCCCAATTCACTGTCATGTTGAGGGAGCTTCCAGCGACTGAAACATCCCGTGGAATTCAAAAGCATTTGGATCGCCATGAAATTTCACGGGATCGTCGCCTCGCTTCGCTCGCCTTCGGGCTGACTTCGTCATGCTTTCTCGTTCCACTCGAATCAGTCGCTCAAAGCTCCAAGGATGACATCGAGAGGGGGAATAATCGACCTGCCTCAGGGCACAATATCCTGCCGCACTTCTTCAAAAATCCCCCTGCAATCCTCCCACACTGCCTCCGCGGTGCGCGCGGCGTCCACCACTCGAATAAACGGACGCTCCAACGAAAGAAAGATGCGCCGTACCTCGCGCAGTTGATCGAGTTCCTCAAAGGTATTCGGCGCGTCGCCGCGCGCGCGAATACGGCCCAGGCCGGCAGCGGGATCAAAGTCGAGCAGGAGCACCAGATCGGGCTTGGGCGCAAATGTCTCATTGCGTTGCAGGATTGATTCAGGATCCACACCGCGCGCGCCCTGGTAGGCAGCAGTGGATGGGTAGTAGCGATCCAGCACCACCACATCGCCGCGCGCGAGCGCAGGGCGGATGAGAGTTTCCACGTGCTCGGCGCGATCCTTGAGGAAAAGTGACAGTTCCTCCTCCAGCGAGAGGCGCCCCTCCGTCATGCTGCGGCGAAGCTTCATGCCCCACTGGCCACGTGTGGGCTCACCGCTCGTGACGCAGCCGATGCCGTGGGACGCGCAGTACTCGGCGAATTGCCGTAGCAGCGTGCTTTTGCCGGAGCCGTCGATTCCTTCGATTACAACGAGCCAGCCAGGAGCATTCGGACGAGACATCACCGTGGACATCCAACAACCGAGCCTGAATTTTCAACGCACCAAATACACCGGGCGCACTCAAACCACTGCTCATTGGATGTTGAGCGTCCAGCGGCTCTGCCGCCTTTGCAAATAGTTACCAGTGGGACGTTGAGCGTTGGACGTTCCATTACGTGTATTTCAGCACCTCTTCGATGGTCGTGTTGCCATCGTAGATGCCGCGCAGGCCGTCTTCGCGCAGAGTCACCATGCCAAGCTCGATGGCCTTCTGTTTCATCACCACGCTGG
>JAYUWZ010000172.1:0-2001 GCA_043753265.1 Verrucomicrobiaceae bacterium | reverse complement strand
AAGAACTGCGCGACGAAATCGACAAACTCTAGATTGATGGTTCCTGCCCCGCACAGAACGCGGCGCAGCTTCACCAAGGTGGGCGGCGTCGCGTTTTTCTTTTGTTTCCTCCATGGCTCGCGGCCCGTTAAGGAAGTATGCTGCGCTTGCGAACAACACCCGATGCCGATTCATCCCAACCATACGAGTAGCGCCAGTGTTTCCACCACTGGCACCCCAAGCCACGCCCAATGATGACCGGAAAAACCATAGTGGTCATCGACGATGAGCGTACGGTCCAGGCAACACTGTCTGCCGTGCTGGAGCGGAATGGATACCACGTCCACATCGGCCCCAATGCCTCGCAGGGCCTCAAAAAGGTCCAGGAGGTAAAACCGGATCTGGTACTACTGGATCTCGGATTGCCGGATGCCGGTGGAATGGATGTACTGCGCGAATTGCGACAGGCGTATCCATCACTCCCTGTGATGATTTTGACGGCCCACGACTCCATCGCCAATGCGATCGAATCCATCAAACTGGGTGCCTTTCATTTCCTTTCGAAGCCCTATGCTGCGGAGGAGTTGCTGAGTCTTTGCAAGCGCGCCCTGGAGCAGAGCGACCTCGTAAAGGAGACGCAAACGCTCAAGCGCGAAAAGGAGCAGTTGCAGGAGCGTCTGAGGGTTGCCGAGGAGCAGCTGCGTCCGGTGGCAATCAGCCGGAGGATGAGGGAAGTCGAGCAACTGCTCGCGCGCATCGCCCCAAGCGACGCCAATCTGCTGCTCACAGGTGAGAGCGGCGTGGGAAAAGAGGTGTATGCCGGAGAGGTCCACCGGTTGAGCCAGAGAGCGGAAGCGCGCATGGTGAAGCTCAACTGCGGCGCCTTCCCGGCGAACCTCATTGAGGCCGAGCTTTTCGGCTATGCCAAGGGTGCATTCACGGGTGCGACGGCAGCATTTTCCGGCATGCTTGCGGAGGCCGACGGCGGCACGCTGTTCCTCGATGAGATCACGGAGATGCCATTGGAACTACAGACCCGATTCCTTCGGGTGCTTCAGGAGCGCGAGTTCCGTCCCCTGGGTACTACAAAGAACATCCCTGTGAACTTCCGGCTCATCGCCGCCTGCAACCGTCCTCCCGCGCAAGCGGTGAGGGAGGAGCGGCTGCGGCAGGATCTTTATTTCCGCCTCAAGACTTTCGAGATCGAGATTCCGCCATTGAGGGAGCGGCGGGAGGATTTGCCGAAGCTGGCGGATCTTTTCATCCGCCGGTTCGCAGGCCCGCTCGGGAAAGTGCCGCCGCAGATAGGCGGAGACGTGCTGGAGATGCTGCGGAATTATCCCTGGCCGGGAAATGTGCGGGAACTCCAGAACGCCATCGAGCATGCTCTAGTGCTCTGTGATGGAACCGTGATCGAATTGAAACACCTTCCACACGAAGTCCGGCTGCCAGACTTGGCCACACAGCAAATCTGCGCGGGCACCTCTCGCACGCTGCAGGACGTCGAGAAGCAAACCCTGATCGACGCGCTGGCCCGGTCGAACGGCAACAAGAAGCGCGCGGCAGAGTTGCTGGGCATCCACCGCCCCACGCTGTATGCGAAGCTGAAGCGATTTGGAATTTCGATTTAGTCAGGGCACCTCCAAAAGCGGTTCTTTCATTTACATCCTCCACCTTCCGATGCTTTGCCGCTTCTCCGTGACATCCTTTGAAATCACGGTAAAATGTCGCTTAATGGAAGACGGCACGGAAATGGGGAATGGTCACGGCAAGCGCATAAGCACACAACCACGCGTACACCTCAGCGTGTGCCAAAGTGCCACACCGAAGCATGCACACTCCACGCGCACCTATCGCATCTATTGCCGATAATCGAGCCACCGCTATATCCCCACCTCGGTCCCGTCGTATCTGTTGCCGATATTCCCTGCTCAACAAAAAACACCCGAACCATCCCCTGTATAAAAATCCACACCTCACCGCCTCACGCACTTCGTCGCAGAATGCGCAAAAACTGCAGAA
>JAYUWZ010000171.1:0-2004 GCA_043753265.1 Verrucomicrobiaceae bacterium | reverse complement strand
CGCTGCAGAGAATTTGGAATCGGTCCACAAGCAACTCCTGGAAACCTCACGGCTGGCGGGCATGGCGGAGGTAGCAACTGGGGTCCTTCACAACGTCGGTAATGTGCTCAACAGCGTAAATATCTCGGCGACGCTGGTGGCTGAGGGCATGAAGAAATCGAAAGTCGCTCATCTCGGACGGGTGGTGGAGTTATTGGATCGGCACGCATTGGATTTGGGCGCCTTTATGACCGGGGATGCCCAGGGTAAAAACCTGCCGAATTTTCTTCGCCAGCTCCATGAACGCCTGAGCGAAGAGCAACGCACCGCCATGGCAGAGGTCGAATCGCTTCGGCAGAATATCGACCACATCAAGGAAATCGTCTCGATGCAGCAGGAGTATGCCAAAGTGTCGGGGGTGAAAGAGGTATTGAAAATCACCGACCTCGTGGAGGACAGCCTGCGGATGAACGCGGCGGCGCTCGCCCGTCACGGCGTCACCGTCGAGCGCAATTATCAAGACGAGCCGCTTGTCTCGATCGAGAAGCACAAGACACTGCAGATCTTGGTAAACCTGATTCGCAATGCCAAGTATGCGTGCGATGAAGGAGGGCGGACCGACAAACGGATGATCCTGCGAGTAGTCAATGGCGCGGGCCGCATCAAGATTTCGGTAAGTGATAACGGTATTGGAATTCCGCCCGAAAACTTGACCCGAATTTTCAATCACGGATTTACCACGCGCAAGGAGGGCCATGGCTTTGGTCTGCATAGTGGCGCACTCGCGGCCATGGAGTTGGGTGGGTCGCTTAGCGTTCACAGCGATGGCCCCGGCCACGGCGCCACTTTCACTCTCGATCTCCCCCTCAGTAATGCAGAGCGGAACCTTGCTCCCAACCCTGTAGAATTGGTCGCGTAAGATGGAGAAGTTCATTTCTGGCCATGGCTTTGGCCTGCACAGCGTCCAGAGGTCGGCGAAAACAGCGCGGCGGTGTATGGGAGAATGCGAACGCAGCATGAGGTCTCAATCATGTTCGCATTCGGGGGAGTCAGTAGTTTCCCTATCGATGAATACACAGTCGTCGAGGCGGGCCTGGCACTCCCTGAGCTACGTTCACTTGAGCGAATCTCCCGCCCCTGTGAAAGCCTCCATCCGACTCTTATCTTTCTGCGGCAAAATGGAGAAAAGCGGCCCCGGCTTAGGCATGCACCTTGGGGTGAACTACCATAGTTCGATCTATAACGCGCCTAACATGCGGGCAATGCAGATCGAGCGGGAGAAACAACTGGCATGAAGAATTCACGCCCCCTTGTAACCGGATATGAATCTGTGCGTGGAAAGCACAAGAGCGAGCGGATTAAGCGGCGCATTCTCATTCCACTCATGCTCGCCCTGGGCGTGTTACTCGGCGCTTTCATATTCGCTTTTCATCGTGCCCAGCGCGAGCAAGCGGCGCGTGAAACCAGCGTCTTCGCGCAGCTCGTGCAGAAGCTACTGGTTGAAGAACAGAAAAAAAAGAGCGCGGTGATGGCGCTCACGCTCCAAGCCATCCTGACCGATGAAAGCTTGGCGGAGGCGTTTCGGGAGGGCGATCGCGAAGCGCTATTCCAGCGCGCGAAGCCTCTTCACGACTCGTTGAGCCAGCAGCACAAAGTCACGCACCTGTATTTTCACACGCCGAGCCGGACGAATCTGCTGCGGGTGCATCATCGCGAACAGAGTGGTGACGTGATCGACCGCTTTACGCTCCTTGAGGCGGAACGAACCGGACAGGTTGTTTCCGGCATCGAAAGAGATCCTCTCGGGACATTTGTTCTACGCGTCGTCTCACCGTGGCTTCGTGATGGCCAACTGCTTGGCTACGTCGAGTTGGGGATGGAGTTTGAGGAAATCGTGAAGGACCTTCGAGGGCTGCTTAACGTGGACTTCGTGGTGGCCGTCCACAAAAAGTTTCTAGATGAGGAGCAATGGAGCAAGGCGCTGAAGACCAACAACAAACAGGGTTCATGGAGCCAGTTTCCAAT
>JAYUWZ010000170.1:0-2004 GCA_043753265.1 Verrucomicrobiaceae bacterium | reverse complement strand
GCAAGCGAAGCTGGCGGAGTGGAACTCAAGCGAGGAAAAGCATTATTCGCCACCCCAGCCAGTCGTGCCAAGAGTGAAAAAGGCTGCTGGTCTAAAGTAGGCCGAAGTCCTCATATTTTTCGCGTTGAGAAATGTGGAGGAGAATGAGCTGGGCGCACGCAGTGAAAATAAATCGCTGTCTGTCTGTGACCACTACTTTGCCGTAAGCTTCGTTCCTTCCTTCGTATCCTTCACCACCCACCCCAGCTCCGCGATGGCGTCGCGGAGGCGGTCGCTTTCGGCCCAGTTTTTGGCGGTGCGGGCGGCCAGGCGTTGCTCGACCAGGGCAGTGACTTCGGCCGGGATGGCCTTGGCGTCGGGCTCCAGGGCCAGCACATAGTTGATGCGCTGCCAAGCGGCGAGCAGGGCGGCGGCGGAGGCGAAGGTGCCCGAGTCGATGGCGCGGTTGGTCTCGCGGATGAGGTCGAACACGTGGCCCATGGCACCGGAAATGTTCAGGTCGTCGTCGAGCGCGGTGAAGAATCCCTCCACCTGGGTGGCGAGTTCCGGTGGCAGGACCACCTCGGTATTTGCGCCGGGGCGAGCGGCTTCATCGCGCAGGCGCTGAGCCCATTCGTCGATGCGCTGCAGGGCGCTGCGCGCACCGGCTAGGCCGTCGAACGTGAAGTTCAGCGGCAGGCGGTAATTCACCGTGATGAGCGCGTACCGGATCTCGCGGCCCGTGTAGCCTTTCTCCAGCAGGTCGCGCAGCGTGAAGAAATTGCCCGCGCTCTTGGCCATCTTTTCGCCCTCCACCATGAGGTGCGCGTTGTGCAGCCACGTCTTCACGAATTGCACGCCCGTGCAGCATTCCGTCTGCGCAATCTCCGCCTCGTGGTGCGGGAAAATATTGTCCACGCCGCCGCAGTGAATGTCCATCTGGTCGCCGAGCAGCGCGCTGGCCATGGCGCTGCACTCGATGTGCCAGCCGGGCCGTCCGGGCCCCCACGGGCTCTCCCACTTCACGTCGCCATCATTCTCGTCCCACGCCTTCCACAGCGCGAAATCGCCCACGCTTTCCTTCTCGTATTCGTCGTTGCGGATGCGGCCGCTGGGGCGCAGTTCCTCGAGATTGAGGTGGGCGAGCTTTCCGTAGTCGGGGAATTTGCTGATGCGAAAATACAGCGACTTGTCCTCGGCCTGGTAGGCGATTCCCTTTTCCTCCAGCGTGCGGATCATCTCGATCATGCGCGGCACGTGATCCGTTGCGGCGGGGAAATGCTGGGCGCGCTTGATGCGCAGGGTGTCGAGGTCGATGAAGAACGCGTCCTTGTACTTTTGCGTGAAGTCGGCGAGGCGCACGCCGAGATTGCGGCACCCGCGGATGGTCTTGTCGTCCACGTCGGTGAGATTCATCACGCGGAGCACCTCGTATCCGCGGGACTCGAGGTGGCGCTGGAGCAGATCCTCGAACACATACGCGCGGAAGTTTCCGATGTGGGCGTAATTGTAGACGGTGGGGCCGCAGGTGTACAGCTTCACCTGTTTGCCCGTGGGGTCGAGCGGCTGGAAGTCTTCGAGTTTGCGGCTGTAGCTATTGAAAAAACGCACGGGCATGATGATTCGTCCTCAGTTGTTTTCCGGCAGGCCTTCCGTGTGGCCGAGGTTTTTCACCGGCGCAAAAATTGCCTCCACATCGGCGAGCAATTCGCGGTCGATGGGCTCCGCCGCCCAATGTGCCCATTTGCGGATGTTCTCCGGATTTGCGCTGCCGGCCACCGTGGTGGCGATGCCCTCGTGGGCGATGCTGAATTGCAGCGCGAGCTTTGCGATGTCCACGCCCTTCGCCGCGCAGTAGTCCGCAGCCGCACGCGCAGCCGCCTTCACATTCTCGGGCTCCTTGAGCCAGGCGGGCAGAGGGGCATTCGTGAGCAGGCGCGCGCTGAAAGGCCCGGCGTTCATCGCGCCGATGCCTTTCGATTCCAGGTAGGGCAGCGTCTCGTCGGCAAAGCGCGTGTTTTGCAG
>JAYUWZ010000169.1:0-2007 GCA_043753265.1 Verrucomicrobiaceae bacterium | reverse complement strand
TGATGCGGCTCGGCGGCACGGTGGAGTTTCGCTACCGGCTGAAGGGCAACCCTGCGCGGCTGATGCGGCTGCAAATTTCCATAGAGGGCCACGAGGAGGCGACCTACCGGCGCGGCACCGACACAGCCACGGACAAGAGCTGCTTTGCCCACATCGTGGTGCTGGATACGCAGGAGCGCGCGGCCATGTCCTCGGGCTCTGCGAAGGTGAAGATTCCCGGGGGCCTCATGCATAGCTTTGAAGCTCCCAACAACAAGGTGAAATGGATGCTGCGCATACGCGGGGATGTGCCCAAGTGGCCGGATATCGATTTCGAATTCCCGCTGGAAATCCTGCCGCACGAAAAGACCAATAATTTATGATCCGCATCGGACTTCGCAATGATCGCAGCGCGTTTGAGCCCGGGGAGGAAATCTCCGGGGCCGTATTGTGGGAATTGAAGGAAGCGCCTGAGACGGCGGAGTTGCGGCTCGTCTGGAGCACGCGGGGCAAGGGCTCCGAGGATGCGGAGACCGTGCAGACGATTACCTTTGATCAGCCGCAGGCGGGCGACACGCGTCCTTTCAGCCTCGTCCTCCCGGAGGCTCCCTACAGCCTGAATGGCCGGCTGATCGCCATCATGTGGGCGCTGGAATTGGTTTTGAAACCCAGCCAGGACTTTGTGCGCGAGGACATCACCATCGGCCCTGGAGGGAAGGAGGTCAGGCTGACTCAAGTCGGCATTCCAAAAGAATTCGGCGGGAAGAAAGTCAACCCGGCTTAGCGAGTTGATGAATTTCACTCGTAAAGTGGAGCTTCATCTTGCGGGAATGAAGCATGCCGGACACTTTGGCGGCATGTTCGCTGGCTGTATTCATTTCATCACGAGCCATGGCGCCCCGGTGCGCATGGCAGACCTGGGAGGAGGCGTATCTTGAACGCACGGGAAAATCCATTTGCCTCCGAGTGCATCGAAAAACTGCCGTTCCGATTCCCACTCGGGATGGATTGGGAAACCCTGCTGAAGCGCATGGAGGCGCAGCAATGGTGCGCCAGCATCGTGGGCGGAAATGGCGTGGGAAAAACGACTGCGCTGGAGCAATTGCTGCCGCATCTCGCGGCCCGCGGTTTCGAGCCGGTGCTCTTCCGCCTGAGCGCGGATGTGGGGATGAAGGAAAAAGAAAGGCTCCCCGACAAATTGCGCGAGATACGGGCACCCGGTTTCATCCTGCTCGATGGCGCGGAGCAGCTCTCCACCCGCCACTGGCTCAGCGTGCGCGCGGCGGCCAGCGCGGCTGCGGGCTTTGTGGTCACGGTGCATCGCTCCAGCCGGCTCCCGGTGGTGCTGGAACTGGAGACCAGCGCGAAATTGCTCGAAACGCTGGTGACGGACCTCACGGGTGGAAAGCTGCCGGATGGCGAGGCGGCTTCTGTGTTTATGAGGCATCGCGGGAATCTGCGCGAGTGCCTGCGGGAATTTTATGATCGCTGGGCCGGGTAGCCGCCCAGTGTGCGCCGCAGCAGTAGCCAGAGGAGGAGGAAGGCGGCGACGGCACCCATGCCGATGAGATTGCCGCGTATGCTGGGTGGGAAGATAAGGAGGTAGCCCTCGTCTTTCACGAGTGCGGCAAAACTCGACACGCAAAACGGCATGAGAAAGAGGCGGAAGACCTGCCAGCCATCGAGGCGGGTCGTTCCCGTGCTCGACGCCCGCGTGCTGAGGAGCAGGGCAAAGCCGATGATGCCGCTGAGGCCAATGGAAGTAATCCAGAGACGTGGCCGCGGATCGAAGCACAGCGCCACATTCACCACGTACCACACGGCGTAGCACCAGAGGATCACGCGTCCCGTCGTGAGTGTGGCAAAATAGCGGAGCAGTCGAACCATGCGCGAGGATTGCTGGAATGGCGGAGTGGTGCAATTTCGCAGTGGAGTGAAGGCCGCCGAAGTCCAAGGCGTGCCGCTTGAATTTCTCGCGTGTTGAACCCGACTGTCTATAAAGTGGACCCCATGTTCCGCATCGTTATC
>JAYUWZ010000168.1:0-4501 GCA_043753265.1 Verrucomicrobiaceae bacterium | reverse complement strand
AAAATTTCGCAAGCGCGAAGCCGAGTCCGCCGAGCGCGTGCGCAATCAAAAGCCCGGCGATCCCGTCCCACTCAAAGCCGCCTACACCTCCGATTTCCGCAACGAGTATCTCGACGACTCCGCATGGTGGGGCGTCGCGTGGCTGAAGCAATACGACCGCACCAAGGCGCCAAAGTACATGGCCACCGCGCGCGCCATCCACGCCCACATGGCCCGCAACTGGAAGCCCGGGAAGGAAGGCGGCATCATGTGGTGCGAGGATGCCGACAAATCCCACCCCAACGCGATCACCAACAGCCTCTTCATCATCCTCTCCGCCCGCCTATACGAACGCACCAACGAGGAGGCCTACCTGAAATGGGCCACGCAATGCCTCGAATGGTACCGCATCAAGGCGCTCTACGACGGCACTGCCGTGGTCGATGCCCCGGCCACAAAGGCGACTACTGGACCTACAACCAAGGCACCTACATCGGCGCGCTGCTGGCGATGCACAAAGCCACGGCAAAGCCCGAGTATCTCGACGAAGCAGCCAAGGCCGCCGACACCATTCTCGCACGCTCCGGCATCATCCTTCCGAGCGGAGTCATCTTCGAAAAACTCGGCCTCAGCGGCTGGGATCCCGCACTCTTCAAAGGCGTCTTCGCCCGCTACCTCGCCCAGTTGCGCGACACGCTGAACGCCGAAAAGAAGCACCCCGAGACCACCGCAAAAATCAGCCAGGTATTGCGCACCAGCGCCGCATCCATGCTCACGTTTGGATTGGGCACCGATGGACAATACAACATCGAATGGCAGGAAGACACCAAGCACCAGACCCGCAACTACAACACCCAGGCCGCCGCCCTCGCCCTGCTCATAGCAACGCTCGAAGACACCAAGCCTTGATGATTGTCAAAGTCAGCAAGCGCCGCACGTAGTCCCGCCTTTAGGCGGAATGCACGTTTCGAACCAAACAGCGTTTTGATTATGCCCAGGAGTTCCTTGCAAAACCTCAAGGTTCATTCCGCCTAAAGGCGGGACTACGTACGAGGAACCTCCGCTCCTGGTCCCGAAACGGGAATAGAAGTTTGCGCAAAGAGATCAGAGCGGCCTTTCAGTCTGCTGCGGCAGGCTGTGACGCCCACTCAATCCCTTCCGGTCACGGCCTGAAAGTCCGCGCTACTCTCATCCGATGAAGCTAAACGCCGGACGTGTTCCGGTCACCTTGGAGATTGCCGCCGCCAGGATGAATCCATCCGTAGGCTGGGCCAGGCTCGGCGAAGTACCCGGCGCACCCGTGCTGTCGAAGGTGTTGTCGCCATCCGCATCGAATCCGATGAGCGTGGCGGTCACGTTGCTGATCTTCGTGGCTGCGGCAAACGTGCCGTCCATCCGCATCGCCGCCGCCATCGCGGCGATCTGACGCGCGCTCACAGTGGTTATGGAGCCGTTCACGCCATCCGTGAGGCCATCACCACCACGACCGGAGAACATGCCCTGCACCGAGGATCCATCGAACACGCCGAGGCCGCTCACCTCATCGCTCGGACGGCCAATAAAGCCTACCGTGCGGAAGTTGGTGATATTGCCACCCGCGCCGCCCTTGCCCACCGAGTTGTCGCCGCCATTGCCGGCCTGCACGAGGTTGATCGAGCTGTTGTAATCCTTGGCCTGCGAGATGTTGAGGATGTCGCCGCCCTTGCCGCCCACGGCTCCCGAGTTGGTGGCACCGCCACCATTGCCCGCGATGAGGTATGCCGAAAGACCTAAGGTGCTTTGCGGGGTGTTGAGTTTCAGGCCAGAGAGATTGCCTCCTGCACCGCCGGCCGTCCTGCCATTGCCGCCAGTGCCACCCTCGATATCCATGCCGAGCGCGAAGGTGGAAAAGACAAGACCGAACTCACTGCCTGTCACGCTGCCGCCTGCGCCACCCTTTGCATTGGTGGACGATCCGCCCGGACCGGCGAAGACGTCGAGGAAGCCATTCACTCCGATCAGAGCGTTCGTGATGCTGCCGCCAGCTCCACCATTGCCACTGCCGCCACTGCCACCTTCACCGCCAAGGATTGCTGCGCTGTCCAGCATGGTGCCCACAAAAACGACATTCTCAAGGATTTTGGAGTTTTGAGCGGTGAGGCCCGAGACACTGCCACCAGCGCCACCGGCGATACTGCCATTACCTCCATCACCACCTACTACAAACAGTGATGGGGAACCGAATCCCGGCGAGTTGGGATCAAATCCCGAGATTCCAGAAATGGGGCGGCTCAACGTCACCGCGCCACCCGCACCGCCATTGCCTGCACTGGCGGTGCCGCCATCACCCCCAAATACTCCGAGCACGACGTAATTCAGAAACACACCGCCATTGACGATTTGGTCGTGGACGACATCCACCTTCAATCCGCTGACCACGCCACCTGCACCTCCGGTTTTGACTCCATTGCCAGCGTTTCCAGCATTGACACTAATCACAACAGTTGAGTCGAGCAGTGTGTCGATGAGCGGAGGGTTCGCCGCCGAGTCATTATAGGTCCGGTTGGAACCATCCACCAACAGCGTCACGCCTGAGACCGCTCCACCGGCACCGCCGATTGCAGCGGCCGAGTGGCCGCCCACACCGGCGTTGAGCGTGATGTCATAAGGTGCCTCGTCCGCCTCGCCTTCAAGATCGAGCGACAGCGCGAATTTGACATTTGAGATAGTGCCGCCCGCTCCACCATTTCCTGCCGCACCGAGGGCTTCACCACCGATGCCTCCGGAGGCGATCAGTCCTCCCCTGCTGGACGTAATCGTCAGTCCCAGCAGACTGCCGCCCGCGCCACCCGCAGCGCCCTTGCCCACACCGCCGTTGCCGGCGCTGAGTTCCACCTCGCCACCGAGTGCGACAAATGTCAGTCCTTGCAGGTTGCCACCGGCACCACCGCTGGCGCTCTTTCCACCAATACCCAACGGCGATCCGCCGTTGCCCACGGTGATTTGCGTGGATGCTCCCGACGAAAAAGTGGGAATGACGGTTGCACCAGCCGCCGTTTTGAAGCTGCCGTTATTGAATATCGAACCGCCTGCCCCACCGCCTCCATTGTTACTATTTCCTCCTGAACCAGAAGTAACGATGATCACCTGCGCTTCGACATTCAAGTTGCTGATCGAGCCACCCGCTCCACCCTTGCCGAGCTTCGTGCCCACATCCACCCCAAGGCCACCATCTCCACTTTCGATGCTTACCTGCTTGCTGGCAAATGGGAGCGCAAACTGCGTCTCACTGTTGAAATTGGTCACTTCTGTGAACTGATTCAGCGGCCCCGCCACTGCGACAATGCTGGGCTCTGCTCCATCCTCGTAAATCGTGGAGATATTTTTGAGCAGGGAGCTGCTCACAAAATCACCAACAACCAGGTAGGGTTGCTGCGCGATCGGGTCAATGTCCGGGCCGTCGATCAACAGGAGTTGGGCTTCGTTGGCGGTATTTCCCAAGACGGCGATGTCGTCGTAGGTGTCCGCATCACCGTCATCGATGAACCTTGCCTGGATGGGCTTGCCGCTGAGGTCACTCAGCGAAATGGCCGACAGTGCCGTGGCTGTGGGGCCGCTCACATCGAAAACGGTAATCGTTTTTCCTGCGCTGCTCATTGCGAGCAGGTGTGTCCTGTCCACACTGATATCGAGATCATCGAGGCCGCCGGATCCCGTCGTTTTGAATGATTGGCCACTCACCAGCGAGTTCCCGCTCTGGCCAAAGGAAATTTGCAATTTCTCAATCGAGCCGTCTTTCAGTCCCACATACGGCCCCGCCAAATCAACGATGGGGCGGTTGTATTCGAGTGGGTTTACAAACGTCTCGACCACCAGCTCGCCCGTCTGCACCTGGAAGAAGATGCCTTGGATGGTGCCCTTGCCCTCTGTGTTTCCAGCAATAACGTAAGTGCTCGAGCCGGGGGAAAGCTGTGCAAACTTCGAGGGCAGCATTCCCACATTGGTCGAGACAGTGGCATACATCATCTCTGCGGCGTCATAAAACACGCCCCCACCTTGATTGAGGTATGCCGCCATCGTTCCATCCCCATACAAAATCACTGCATCCATTTCACCATCCCCATTCACATCCGTGGCAAGGCCATCCACAGGATTTACCCCCACAGGGGTAATGGTCGAGTTGGAGCCCTCCTGCACGATGGGCGAGAAACCGCTGATGTTGGCGAAATTTTCGTTCACCACCATCATGCCCGTGCTGGAGTCCACCACGAGCACGTCGTCCAATCCGTCGCCCGTGAAGTCAGCCGTGACGAGCACACCGGCGAGAGGGGTGCGATTGGAAAAATTGCCTCCCGCGATACGTCCACCCGCACCGCCCGGGGTTCCCGCGCCACCATCGCCAGCACGGATGTTGTATTGGGAACTGGCGCTCTGGTAGTCGAAATTCAGCACATTCCCCCCCGCGCCACCTGCGGCACCGTTTCCGGTTCCGCCCTTGCCAGCCTTCACAATCACAGAACCAGAGGAAGTGACCTCAATGACG
>JAYUWZ010000167.1:0-9491 GCA_043753265.1 Verrucomicrobiaceae bacterium | reverse complement strand
AACCTCCGAAGCGACCCAACATCGTGTTCATCCTCGTGGATGATTTGGGCATGGGGGATCTGGGCTGCTACGGGGGGAAGATTGCGCCGACGCCGAATATCGACCGGCTCGCGAAGGAAGGTATCCGCTTCACGCAATACTACTCAGCGGCTCCGATTTGTTCGCCTTCGCGAGCGGGGCTCATTACGGGACATTACCCGGGGCGGTGGCACATCACGAGCTTTCTCCAAACGCGGCAAGGCAACCGTGGATGCGAACAAGCAGACTTCCTCGACCCGAAAGCCCCGTCCCTTCCCCGCACTCTGCAAAAAGCAGGCTACGCCACGGCGCACATCGGAAAGTGGCACCTCGGTGGCGGGCGCGATGTCCAGGATGCGCCGAAGTTCGCCGCTTACGGCTATGATGAAGGCGTCGGTACCTATGAAAGCCCTGAGCCCCATCCAGACATCACCGCCACGAATTGGATTTGGTCGAACAAGGACAATGTGAAACGCTGGGAGCGAACCGCGTTCTTTGTGGACAAGACGGTGGACTTCCTGCGCCGGCACAAGGATCAGAAGCCGTGCTTTGTGAACCTTTGGCTCGATGATCCACACACCCCTTGGGTCCCGGCATCCGACGCACCTAAGGGGGACAGCAGGCAAAACCTGCGAGCGGTCCTCATCGAGAATGACCGGCAGATTGGGCGGATGCTGGAAGCCCTCAGGGAACTGGGCATCGATGAAAATACGCTGGTGATTTTCGCCAGCGACAATGGCCCCCTGCCTACGCTGAAGGACGAGCGCAATGGAGGATTCCGCGCTTCAAAGCTGAGTCTTTACGAAGGCGGCATCCGCATGCCGTTCATCGTTCGATGGCCCGGTCAGGTGCCCGCCGAACGTGTCGATACCGAAACTGTCCTCAGTGCCCTCGACGTATTCCCCTCCCTCGCAAAAATCGCCGGAGCAGAAGTCCCTCCCGACACCAAGTTTGATGGCCAGGATATGAGCTCGGCATTCCTCGGCAAGGCGCAGCAGCAACGCGCTGCCCCGCTTTTTTGGGAATACGGCCGCAATGCCGAATGGTTCAAGTATCCCGCTCCCGCAGGGTACCGGAGCCCCAACATCGCCGTGCGCGAGGGCCGCTGGAAACTGCTCATCAATGCCGATGGCACCAACCGCGAACTCTACGACTTGAGCGCTGACCCCGGTGAGAAAACAAACGTGGCAGCAGCACAGGCGGAAACCGCCACCCGTCTGGGCGACCTCGCTCTCGCCTGGCGCAAGTCGCTGCCTGCGCCGCCGATCAGGCAGTAGTGGGCAATCAGCGCGTATACTACAGTTCTACCAGGCACCGCTCCACGGTTGATCAAGGCCGTCAATTCACCGGCAATCCTACCATCAGCCACGCTTTGAGTGCCACCCATGCAAGGCCCGCGGTGGCGGGGATGGTAAGCACCCAGGCGATGAGAATCCGGAAGATGGTGGGAAGATTCAGCGCACTCCAGCGCTTCGCGCACCCCACTCCCATGATGCTTGTGGTAATGGCGTGCGTGGTGGAAACCGGCATGCCGTAAGCAGCTGCAACAGTAAGGACGGTCGCAGCGGTGGTCTCGGCGGCGAAGCCATGCACCGGCTGCAATTTCACCATCTTGTGGCCCAGTGTCTTGATGATTTTCCATCCGCCCGCTGCAGTCCCCGCCGCCATGACGATGGCACACGTAATCTTGATCCACGCGGGGATGGTCGACTTCTCCATAAAGTCGGGGAGATATAAAAAGCCAAATAAACCATCCGGACTCAGCGTGCCCGCAGCCGTCGCCGACCCAAGGGTAAGCGCAATGATGCCCATCGTCTTCTGCGCATCGTTGTGGCCGTGGCTCCAGCCCATGTAGGCCGCACTCACCAGCTGCAGTTTGCCAAAACTCCCGTTCACCACACTGGGCCGCCAACGCGCCACCACGATGTACAGCACCCACATCATGATAAGCCCCACCACAAATCCCAGAATGGGCGAGGTGAGCATGGGAATGACCACTTTATAGAGCAGTCCCTCACCCTTGTACCACGGCGCCCCTTCCTTGAGCCGTGCCCAGATGAGAGGGTCGGTCCAGGACGACCCCATGCTCGTGGCAGTCGCGATACCGGCACCCACCAGACCGCCGACCATGGCGTGGGTGGAGGAGGACGGAAGCCCAAACCACCACGTAACCAGATTCCACACAATCCCCCCGAATAGTGCGCAGACGATGGTGGCAGTCGTCACAAACTTTAACTCCACCAACCCCTTTGCGACCGTGGCGGCCACTGCAGCTCCCACCAGCGCCCCCGCAAGATTCGTGACTGCCGCAAGGGCAATTGCAGCCCTCGGTGTAAGCACCTTGGTGGAGACCACCGTGGCAATGGAATTGGCCGTGTCGTGAAAACCGTTGATGTATTCAAAGATCAACGCCACCAGAACGACAGTGAGTACGAGCGTCATTCCGGCCTGGATTAGGAATTCTTAAGTACGATGTGGAAGACTACGTTCCCTACGTCGCGGCAACGATCCGTGGTTCGCTCGAGCAGGTCGTAGAGATCCTTCCAGTAGATGAGCAGGCGTGCATCCTGATCACTGTGGTACAACTCACGCAGGTGCTGGAGCAGCAGTTTGTCCGCATCGCCTTCCAGGCTCTGGACCCGTTCGTAGCCATCCTTGATTTTGTCCAGGTTCGCACCGTGCCGGAGCGTGCCGACGAGCGACTCCACCACGGTGCAGGCGTGCTCTATGGTGGAGAGTTCCTTTTGCACCGTGCTGAGCTTGGTGCCAGGCGGGCAAATCACGAGTCGCTCCCCCACTTTTTCCACCACCTTGCTAATCTTATACAAAGCCGCCGACAGCGCCTCGATATCCTCACGCTCCAAGGGAGTGGCAAAAACCTTGGTCAGTTCCTCCGATATTTCCTGGGCGATGCGCTTGTGCTTGCGACGAGACTGCGCCAAGTCGCCCAGAAGGGTTTCCGTGGGGCCATGTCCCACCGCCGCAAGGAGTTTATTCACGATGGTTGCACTCTCACGAGCGGCTAGCGCGCCATTTTCGAGGAGTTCGAAGAACCGCTTATCGCGGCCGAAGATAAAATTGAGCATTTATGAGGTGGGTACCTCGGCGCAGGGAATGCGGCGAAGGGATGACACAGTCTGCAAACAATGTTACGGTTGTGTGTCGCCAAGGTTACGGTTATGGACCTTTTGCGACTTCTGTGTGTCGGGCTTTTTACAACGGGGTGTCACTCCTCTGGTGTCCAACGTTGGGTAGGTTTGTCACTGGAACGGAACTACTCCGCCATGCGTTCGTCACATTTCGCAACCAAGTTGTCCACAGCACCACATGCCATTCCATTACGAAGAATCCCTCGAACGAGACATCGCGCGCATCCGCGGCAAAATTTCCGAAATGGCAAACCTTGCGGATGGAGCACTCTCCGCCGGCATCAAGGCGCTGACCAGCCGGGATCGCCAGCTTGCCTATACCGTCATCCTTCGCGATCGCCGCATCGACGAACTCGAAAAGGAAATCGACCGCCTGTGCCTGGAGTTTATGGTGCGGCAGCAGCCAGTGGCCCGTCACCTTCGCTTTGCCTACACCACCATTAAGGTAAACTTGGAGCTTGAGCGCATCGGCGACTACGCCGAGAGCATTGTTCGGCAGGTCATCAAGCTCAGTAATATGTCCGCCACGTGGCCCATGGAGCGTTTCCAGCAGCTCGCAGGGCTCGCCATCCCCATGGTCCGGGACGTCATCAAGGCCTTTGTGACGGGTGACGAGCGCCTCGCGCGGGACGTCATCTCCCGCGAGGCGGAGACAGATGCCCTGCGCTCCCAGATCAATGCCGACCTTTTGCAACTCCGCATCGCAGGCAAACTGCCGCAGGAGGCGCTGAATCCTTTGATGACCATCGCCCGCCGCTTTGAACGCGCTGCCGACCAGGCGACCAACATCGCGGAAGAGGTGATCTATATGGTCACCGGCGAATACCAAAAGCACCTCGGTGGCGACACATGGCGCATGGTGTTCATCGACGAGCACAATCACTGCCGCTCACAGATAGCCGAGGCCATCGCACACTCGCTGGATCAGCCCAATTTTGTTTTCGCCAGCGCCGGACTCGACCCCAAGCCCATCGACGCAGCCACGGTGGAATTCCTGAAAGGCAAGGGCCTGACGCCACCCAATCCCCACAGCAAGAGCGTGGAGCAGCTTCCGAATCTCGACGCCGCGCAAATCATCGTGGCGCTCGACCCCGCCGCCAAGCGCGCCTTTCCAAAGCCTACCAAGGCCGTGTGCCTCGACTGGTCCCTGCCGGACCCGACCGACCTCACCGACAGCCCCGAGGCCCGCACTGCGGCCCTTGAGGAAGCATACCAATATCTCCACCAGCACATCTCCGAACTCTGTGAAGCAGTGCTCGGCGACAAGATCCACTAATTTTCCTGAATCCCTGAATCCAACACCACATCGAAATACTCCTATGAAACGCATCCTTCATCTCTCATTCGCGGCACTCGCGATCGCCGGGCTCTCGCTGGCCGGTTGCAAAAAGTCTGAAAAGAAAACCACCATCCAAAACATTGGCTCCGACACGATGGTGAACCTCGCGCAGTCCTGGGCGGAAGCCTACAGCAAGGTGGAACCCAAAGTCTCCGTGGAAGTCGCCGGCGGCGGCTCTGGTATCGGCGTGGCTGCATTACTCAACGGCACCTGCGACATTACCAACAGTTCGCGCCACCTCGAAGCCGAGGAAGTGGAAAAAGCGAAGACCAAGTATGGTGCCGCTCCGAAAGAGGTAGTCGTGGGCTACGACGCCATGGCCATTTATGTGCACGTCAGCAATCCCCTTGAGCAGATCAGCCTCGAGGAACTCAGCGAACTGTATCGCGAGGGTGGAAAATTCACCAAATGGAGCGACCTCGGCGCGACCATTCCCGGCGCGGCGGATGAGGTAGTCCGCGTGAGCCGTCAGAACAACTCGGGCACCTACCACTACTTCCGCGAAGTGGTGATCGGGAAGAAGGCCGACTTCCGCCAGGGAACACTCGATTTGAACGGTTCCAAGGATGTGGTCGCCATGGTTGAAAAAACCCCCGGTGCCATTGGTTACAGCGGCATCGGATACAAGACCGACAAGGTCAAAATTCTGAAGGTCTCGAAGAAAAAGGGTGAAACGGCCATCGTGCCCACCATCGAAACGACCCTCGACAAAACCTACCCCATCGCGCGGCCCATGTTCTTCTACATCCCGCCAAACGCACCGGCCCACGTGGGCAAGTATGTTGACTGGGTGCTCGGGCCTCAAGGCCAGCACATTATCGTGGATAAGGGCTACGTGCCTCTCGATATCAAGTCAGTCGAGAAGAAGTAGTCAGGCGCGCGATTGTAACCTCAACGCCATCTTTACGGCGGCGACCCGTGCCAGCTTGGGTCGCCGCCGTCTCCTTTCAATATTCCCGATGTCCGCTGCCAACCGTTTGAATCCCAAAGAAATTGCCTTCCACACCGCTCTGGCGATCCTGCTCTCCACTGTGGCGATCCTTTTGGGGTGGTTTGTTTTTGGAGGAGAGGCAGTGCGGTATCCGGTGCCCGATCCTGAGAGGCTTGAGCGGGTAAAGGAAGGCGGTGGGCGCTGGCTCTTGGAGGGCTGGCTCGCGCTCGGCGCATTCGTTTCATTCCTCATCACGGGATTTGCCACAAAGCGCGGTCGTGTGGTGGAAGTGGTGAGTGGCGTGCTCTGCGCCGCAGCCCTGGTGGCCTACCCATTCATCGGACATCTCTCGGGCCACAGTTTTCTGGTCTACACCGGCCTCACCCTGGCCTTTCTCTTTGTCTCACTGCACGCTGGCGGATTCATCGCTTCGGAGATAGCAGGCTTCGCCCACGATGGCTTTATCGAGCGACCCATCCGCATCGCGGGTATCAGCGCCATCGTTTTCGTCTTTGGCATTTTCTATTTCCTCTTCACTGCCGGTTACCCCCTCCTATTCCGGGAAGACAGTTCCTTTTCGCTCGGGAAATTCTTCACGAGCACGGAGTGGTATCCGACCTCCATGGAGAACAAGCGCTACGGCATCCTGGCGCTCATATTGGGCACGCTCAGCGTCACAGTGCTGGCCATGGTTATCGCAGTTCCCCTTGCCATGGGAGCGACGGTATTCCTGTCCGAATTTTGCCACGGAAAGGTAAAGGAAACGCTCAAGATCGTCATCGAGTTGCTGGCCGCCATTCCCAGCATCGTCTGGGGCTTCATCGGTCTTACAGTCATCAATCCGCTGATCATGAGCTGGTTCAACCAGCCCACCGGGCTGAATGTGCTGAACGCCTCCATTATTCTCGCGCTCATGTCCATGCCCATCATGGTGAGCATCGGGGAGGATGCTCTGAAGGCAGTGCCGGATCACTTCCGCGAAGCCGCCACCGCGCTGGGTGCCACTCGCTGGCAGATGATTTACCGCGTCCTGCTGCCTGCGGCCAAAAACGGCCTGCTCGCGGCAGTGCTGCTCGGCGTGGGCCGCGCAGTCGGTGAAACCATGGCCGTGCTCATGGCCACCGGCCACTCCATCAATATCCCCACCAGCGTCTTTGATAGTTGTCGCACGCTCACCGCCACCATCGCCTCCGAACTCGGCGAGGCTGGTGCAGGCAGCCCGCACTACCAGGTCCTCTTCATCATCGGCATCCTCCTGCTCACCTTCACCTTCGTTATCAATCTCGTCGCCGACCTCGTGGTCAAAGGCGTCCGCAAACAGTGACAATGCACAAGCAACTCTCAGAAGGAATGCCCTTGCAGCCTTTCGTCATCAACGACCGCGTCCGCAAAAAGATGGCGCGGGAGCGCAACGCAAAGTGGGCCTTTGGCACCGTGGTGGTGCTCATGCTGCTCCCGCTCTTTGCCATCCTGACTTATCTGGTGGTCAAAGGAGCCCCCCTCATCTCCTTCGATTTCCTTTCCACCAATCCTACGAAAGGAATGACGGAGGGCGGTATCTGGAGCGCACTGCTCGGCACCATCTGGCTCGTCATCGTGTCCCTCGCCATCAGCGCACCCATGGGTGTCATGGCTGCGATTTACCTCAACGAATTTGCCCGCGACAACTGGTTCACCCGCATAGTGAACCTCGCGGTGGTAAACCTCGCAGGTGTCCCCAGCATAGTGCATGCGCTTTTCGGCCTTGGTGCATTCGTGCTCTTCTTCGACATGGGGCGCAGCATTCTCGCGGCATCCCTCACGCTTGCAGTCATGACGATGCCCGTCGTCATCACCAGCACCCGCGAAGCGCTGGGCGCAGTGCCCATGACGTTCCGCGAGGCCTGCTGGAATGTGGGTGCCACACGCTGGCAGACCATCAAGCGCATCGTGCTCCCCAACTCGGTCAGCGGCATCCTCACCGGCGTGATTTTGGAAATCAGCCGCAAGGCGGGCGAGACCGTGCCCATCATGTTCACCGGGGCCGTGTTCTTCCGGGGTATATCCGAGGGCGATTTCTTCGCCTACGGCATCCACGACCAGTGCATGGCACTCTCCATGCATCTCTACACAGTCACCACCCAGGTGCCGCTGCAGCCCCTGGCAGACGGCTCCGCGAATCCGCTTCCCTTTGCGGTCGCCACGGTTCTCATCGTCGCAATCATCTTGATCAATTCCACCGCCATCACCGTCCGGGCCTGGCTGCGCAGCCGCAAAAAATGGTAACCATGTCCAATACCGGCACACCCAAAATCCGCGTCACCAATCTCCGCACCTGGTACGGAGCAAAGGAAGTCCATCACGGCATTAATTTTCACATCGAGCCCAACGAGATCTTCGGCATCATCGGGCCCGCGCAGAGCGGAAAAACCACGCTTCTCAAGGCGATCAACCGCACACTGGAATTCACGGCCAGCTCCAGACTTGAAGGCAGCATTGAGATCGATGGTGAAGACATCGCGAAAGCTCCTAGCGTTTACGAACTGCGCCGCAAAATCGGCATGGTCGCCCCCCTTCCTGTAGGCCTGCCACTAAGCATTCGCGACAACGTGACCTTCGCGCCTCGTGCCGCAGGCATGCACAACAAAGCCGAGCTCGATGAAGTCGTGGAACGCTGCCTAACCCAGGCTGCGCTGTGGGACGAGGTGAAGGATCGCCTCGACTCCCTCGGCACCAAGCTTTCCGGCGGCCAGCAGCAGCGCCTCACCATTGCGCGCGCGCTTTCCCACAATCCGGAAATTCTCTGCCTCGACGAATTCAGCATCGCCATCGACCCAGTAACGACGATGCGCATCGAGGATGTGCTCAAGGAGCTCAAAAAGAAGATGACCATCGTCCTCGTGACCAACCTCGTGCAGCAGGCCCGCCGCCTCGCAGCTCGCACGATGTTTTTGTGGAACGGGGAGATCATCGAGTGCGGTCCCTCCGAGGAAACCTTCGGCCCCAAGCCCAAGGACCAGCGCACATACGACTACGTAAACGGGATTTTCGGCTAATGACAGATCGCCTCGCCATCACGACCCGCGACTTGAAACTCTGGTATGCCAAGTTTCAGGCGCTCATGGGCATCAACCTCGACATCAAGTACGGCCAGATTACCTCGCTCATCGGCCCCAGCGGATGCGGCAAAACCACCCTGCTGCGCTGCTTCAACCGAGTAAACGAGCGCTACGGCAACGTGACGACCACCGGGGAAATCAAGATCCTCGACAAGAACATCTACGACCCGGATGTGGCGCTCATCGAATTGCGCAAGAGCGTCGGAATGGTTTTCCAACGCCCAAATCCCCTCCCCCTGTCCGTTTATGAAAACGTGGTCTTCGGACTTCGCATTCATGCCGACGAAAAGCCTTCTCGGGCCACCCTCGATGAAGCGGTGGAAAAATCGCTTACGGAAACCGGCCTCTGGAACGACTTCAAAGACCGCCTCAACACCCGGGCCACCAGCCTTCAGCTCGAGCAGCAGCAAAAGCTCTGCATCGCCCGCCTGCTCCCGCTCAAGCCCGAGGTCATCCTCATGGATGAGCCGTGCAGCGCCCTCGATGTGAACGGCACAAAGGCCATTGAGGAACTCATGTGGAGCCTCGCCGGACGCTACACCATCGTGATCGTGACGCACAACATGGCGCAGGCCCGCCGCGCCAGCCACGAGTGCATCTTCATGCTCATGGGCGAACTCATCGAGCACTCCCGCACCGAAGACCTCTTCCTCACGCCGAAGAATCCGAAGACTGCGGAGTATATCGAGGGGCGGTACGGTTAAAAACCCTAGGGCGCTAATGACTGGAATACGGATAGCGTTTCGATTATACGTCCTCCATGCCTTTAGAAATTCCACTCAAGGAAATGAGTTTGTCTGACAAGATGGAACTCCTTGAAGCATTATGGGATAATCTTTCCTCCAAGCCCGAAGAACTCCATTCTCCCGACTGGCACAAAGACATCCTGGACGAACGTCGGCGGCTCGTTCAGTCCGGCGCTGAAACATTTTCCGATTGGGAGACTGCAAAGATTG
>JAYUWZ010000166.1:0-2009 GCA_043753265.1 Verrucomicrobiaceae bacterium | reverse complement strand
ATCCGCCCCATTTATACACTGATAATAAAAGTACAATATATATCTAAAATATTTCTCGCTTCCTTTACCATCAGTTCACGCATGACGATGCACTAGGTAAATGGCCCAGCGGGCCGCGCCCCAACTGGGGCGCAAGAGCGTGGTTTGCCTGCACGATTATCGAAATGCAAAAGGTTCTTCCGCGCCATTCAGTGCATTTGCCGATGGCATTGGGATTCCCATGAGGGCGTTCCACTAAAGCAGGCCCCGCCGTTTCCATTCGTCCATATTACCCGGCGCCGATTTCTGAATCATGTCCGTGGCAAATTTCAAAAGGCACACCTCCCACCCCTCATCCACACCCTGAATCACCGTGGTCAGCGGGTCCTCCGCTCGGTCAACCTCCTCCCGCAGCCGCGTGATCACCTCATCCGCTGTATTGTGAACCACCCGCTCCTGGACATCCGTTTTGCGAAATTGAAACCCGTATTTCATCACCGCCATCTCAGCCCCATGCTCGCGCAGCCAGCTCATGAACTCCTCCGCCTTCTCGCCAAAACCCTCCAGCGCGCGGTGAAAATGCGACGGCGTAATCAGCGCCGGCCGCTCCGCATGCAACCGCCCATCGCGCACGCGCACCTGGCCCACGGTGTCCATCAATTCGGAAACCAGAAAAAATCGAAACACGGTGGAGCCAAACGTTTCGATCCGGTTTTGCGGCGCGACCACTATCTGGGTGTTTTCGATCGCGTATTGAATACTGTCCTCGCTGAGCATTGGTAGCCCACCGTAGCGCCCCAGACCGGTTGGGCAAACGAACTTTTTACTCCCCCCCTTTTTTGCCTCAACCGGATTGGATGACACCAACGCATTCAGGTCATACGAAAGGCCAGCAATGCCCCGACATTTCAAAGCCGATGCCCCCCTTTGAATCGTCATCCCGAGCGAGGAACGAGACGAGGGACCTCACTTCACTGGCTGCGCCATCTCAGCGCCGAACACCTCATTCTCTTCCCTAATTCCTGTCGTCTTGAGGGAGCTTTAAGCGACTGAAAGATCCCGTCCGAATTCAAAAGCATTGGGAACGACATAGGACTCCAAATGCCCCCTACTTCGACCCAAAACAATAAACATTCCCATCCGCCGCCCCAATCACAATCGCCCCATCCGCCACCGCAGGACTCCCGGGAATGTCGGACCCAATCTCATAGTTCCACCGTTCCTTCCCATCGGCAACCTCCACGCAGTACAGCCGCCCATCCATGCTCCCAAAAACGATCCCCCCATCGCTGCACAGCACAGGCGAACTGTCGATGTCCCCCTTGGTCGAAAAAATCCACCGCTTCTCACCCTTGTCCCGCGAGATGCAGTGCAGTCGCTTGTCGCGCCCACCGATGATTACCGAGTCCGCACTCAGCGCCGGGGACGAGTAGTAGGCAAAGCTGCGGTCTCGGTACGTCCAGGCCTGGCTGCCATCGCTCACATTGAACGCGAATACCTTTTTCGCCTCATTGCCGAGGTAAACCATATTTCCATCCGCGGCCGCGCTGGAGGCAATGTAAGCCTCAGCCTCGAGCTTGCGCACTTCCTTGCGCTCCTTGAGGGAGACAACGTGCAGCAGGGAATCGCACCCGCCGAACAGCGCGAGCCCATCGCTGGTCACCGCCGGGGTGCTGTTCACGAAATTCTCCGTCTCCACTTTCCACAGCTCCTTCCCCGTCTTGGCATCCAGCGCGTAGAAGCTGAAATCGTAGCTTCCCACGAGCACCCACTTCGCGTCGGAAGCCGGGTCCTTGCACCAGCTGGCTCCCGCGAGGATTTTGTCCATCGTCTCAAACTCCCAAGCCTTCGTGCCCTTCGCGGCATCGATGGCGTACAGCTTCCCATTCGCCGCCCCGATGTAGCACATCTCGTCCAGCACCAGTGGCGTCGCCTCAATCATGCTCTCCGTTTTAAAGGACCAGACCTCCTTGCCCGTGGCGAGTTCGATGCAATGCACGACACCACTCACATCCCCAATGAACACGCGG
>JAYUWZ010000165.1:0-9493 GCA_043753265.1 Verrucomicrobiaceae bacterium | reverse complement strand
TCAGTACCCTCAGCTGCCCCGGCTTCACCGCAGCCACTCTCCCCGCAGGCGGCCGCGCGTGCCAAGGCGGCAGAGAGAAAGCGCGCTTATGAAGCCTTCAAAGCCACCCAACCCACGCCCAAAAATCAGGATGAAGAGCGTGCGCTGCAGGCCGCCTTTTCGCAAAAGCTGCTCGAAGACAACCGAATCGCTTCGCTCAATGCAGAATTTAACCTGAGGCGTCTTCAGGATCGTGCGCGCGAATCGGCTTATGGCAAACCGGCTCTGGTTCCGGCACCAGCCCCATCTACCGTGGTGCCCTCAACCATTAAGGCAGCTTCCGCAGCACCGCCGCCTGCTGCCCCAACTGCTCCCGCCACGATTGATTCCCCCATGAATCCTGCCTCTGCTGTGGCTGCGGTCGCACCACCGGTTGGTGTGAATCCTTCCGTTTCAGCCATCTACGAAGCGAAGAACGAAGCCGAAGCCCTGGCTGCCGCGCGAAAATTTGTCCTCGGGACCTGGACTTATACCGGAAAGGGCTACGAGACGGGCGTCGGCTTCAAATGGATGAAATGGGTTTTTAACGAAGACGGCTCCATGTTTTTTTACTCGGTTTACGCTTCCGACGGCAAATGGGGTGCCGCAGATAAGCGAAGATGGGAAGTCAGCAAGGCCATCCTCATTGATTCAAAGAAGCCCTGTTACATCGTTACACTCGCACCGCAGACAAGTGGGAGCATCATCATCCGTCCCGACGGCCGGTTTGAATGGTCTTTCGAAAATATGGACCTGGTCTTCCAGCGCGGCGACGCCTCGCACTTTCAAAATTCCCCCGAGCCCGCATCCCCCGCCCCGCCTGCACCATCCCCCGCCACGCCGGATCCAAAATTAGCAACCGCGCACTGGCAACAGGGCGACGAGCTGCGACGCCTTGGGAATTTGAAAGGGGCTGTTGAAGAGTATTCCAAATCGATCAAGCTCAACCCAGCAGACTCAAGGATTTACGTCTCCCGCGGCACCACGCTGACCTGCATGGGCGAATTTAAGGGAGCGGGGCCAGACTTTCTCAAGGCGCGCGAAGTGGATCCGAAGAATGCGCTGGCCTGGTCGGGAGGTGCAGAATTGCTCGGCTTGGTGGGCCGCTGGCAGGACTCCGTGAACGATTTCGACAAGGCCATCAAGGTCAATCCCCGGCTCACGGGCTTTGTCCTCGCCCGCTACGTGGCCCAGTTGCACCTCGGGGATGTGGCGACTGCCAGTAAGGAACTGCGCGCTGCGATGGCCCGAAAGGGCGAAGCAGCGCTTGGCGATCACCTGACCGATCTCGCGCGCGTCCTCCTCGGCGAACTGGACGAAAAGTCCGTCGTGGAAAAATCCAGGAAGTGGGGACCCGAGGCAGCAGCGGGAACAAAGTGCCAGCTCTGGTATCTCCTCGGCATGTCGCGGCTCGCCACAGGAAAGAAAGCCGAGGCCGCGAAATACTTTCGCGGCTGCCTGGAAACCAAATGGCATCACGGCACTGATTTTTGGTATGCGCGCATCCACCTCGCCCGGCTGGATGCCGGAAAGTAACGAATTCTGCTCGCCCTCTTTAACAAGTCGCCTAGCGACCCCAATAGTAAGGCGTTTCCACCCTTCGGAATGAATCCCGAAGACTGCGGTAGCCCAATACCGTGAATATGAGCGAGAATGGCACAGCCACGATGAATGGCCACCACTCGAAGTCACGGTCGATGACTGCGAATTCGGGGTCCTGTGGATCGATAAATACGCGGATGCGCGTGCCCGAGTGAAAGGCAGAGGACAACCGCTCGTAGAAATCGCCCGACTGCTTGAAGATAGCGATTCGCGACCCTGTGAACGACTCAGCGCCGACCTGATAATCGTAACGCACGACGGTCGAAGTCGAAACTGCGCCTCTGCCGCCGTTAGACGTCCTGGAGTCGACTGAACGCAACTGAGCCTCTGCCGTCACCCCGTTCCGCGTACGCCAGTATCCGTAAAGATTCTCGGCTACGACGCCAATGAGAATCCCGAGGCCAATTGCAAAGCAAGCAACGCCAAATAGCCCTGTCACGATGCGTTCTCCGAGGTACAGGTTCTGAGATTCGTATTTCACGATATGGAAGCGACGCCTAAACGCCCTAGCTCAGAGACTCCGGCGCTGCAATGCGGCAGTTTCTTGCGTGCATTCATCCCCGATTCTGCTATAGTCCCAACTATGTGGAACGGAGCGGCAAGCGAGGTAAGAGGCAGGCAATCGAAAATCACTAACCCGAAGTCCGTGGAACACGTGGAACATTCGGGCACCGTTCACGCCCATCATCGACAAAATCCACGAAGACCCCATCGCGCCAACCCGCCTCCCTGCGAATCAACAGCTACCGCAACAACTGCAACAACCTCACAAACCCTGCAGCTTCACGTCCCTTCGCACACCTGCTCCACGGATCACCGTTATTGCCGATATTCCCCGCCGCCCACCCCTCTTCCGGCGTCGTACACGCCCATCGCATTTATCGCCGATAATCCGTTTCCGAAAATCAACCCACTGGAAATCAGCACGTTGCATCACGCGATTATCGGCGACGACCCGTCGCACATAATCATTCCCTCCCCGCAAAACCGTCGCGTCGCGCCTTGCGCAACAACTGCAACAACCCCCAAAAACCCTCCTCTCACCGTCCGATCGCATCCATCGCCGATATTGCCGATATTCCTCCAACCCCCACAAATCCGCACTTGCACACCACCCGTTCATGGAAAGAGTTGCCGCCCTTTCACTGGCGGTCATCCCAGGCCTGAGCCCAGCGAACCCATTTCCATATGAACAAAGTTCTCGTCTGTGGTGCCGGTGGTTTCATCGGCGGTCATCTCGTCGCCGACCTGCGCAAACAGGGGGTGAAGTCCATCCGCGCCGTCGACATCAAACCCTTCGACCAGTGGTACCAGAAATTCGACGACGTCGAGAATTTCCACCTAGACCTGAGCGAAAAGGAAGCCTGCGAGAAATCCGTGCAGGGCTGCGACTGGGTCTACAATTTCGCGGCGGACATGGGCGGCATGGGCTTCATCGAGCTCAACAAAGGCCTCTGCATGCTGACCGTGCTCATCAATACGCACCTGCTCATGGCCGCCCGCAAATGCGGCGGCGTGGAGCGCTTTTTCTACGCCTCCAGCGCCTGCGTCTACAATGGCGAAAAGCAGAAGGACCCCAACGTGACAGCACTGGCAGAGGCCGACGCCTACCCCGCACTCCCCGAGGACGGCTACGGCTGGGAGAAACTATTCAGCGAGCGCATGAGCCGCCATTTCCGCGAGGACTTCGGCATCCAGACCCGTATCGCCCGTTACCATAATGTCTACGGCCCCAACGGCACCTACGACGGTGGCCGGGAAAAAGCCCCCGCCGCCGTCTGCCGCAAGGTCATCATGGCCAAGCTCTCCGGCAAACATGACATCGAGATTTGGGGCGACGGCCACCAGACCCGCTCCTTCATGTATATCGACGACTGCCTGCACGGCACACAGATGCTGACAAAGAGCGACTACATCGAGCCCATCAACATCGGCAGCTCGGAAAAAGTAAGCATCAACCAACTCGTCGACGTCGTGGAAGACATCGCCGGCATCAAACTCGACCGCCACTACAAGCTCGACGCCCCAAAAGGCGTGAACGGACGCAACTCCGACAACACACTTATCCAAAAAGTATTCGGCTGGGAGCCCAACATCAAGCTGCGCGACGGCCTCGAGAAGACCTACGCATGGATCCTCGAAGAGATCCTGCACGTCCAAAAAACGGGCACAGCCAGCGTGGTAAACGTGGCGTAGCGGGCGTAGCACAGATTTCCAATCTGTGCGGCAGCCGACCGTCCCGGGCGGCTTGTTCACCTCCCCTAAACGGCTAATCAAACACAAAAGCGCACACTTCTTCAGTTCCCATTGCGTTTTCCCAATGCACCGCCAGCCTTGTTGTGCTAGAATCCTCCACACGGATGAAGAGGATGGCAAAGCATGGTTTGGAGGTGGAAACGGCAACCCACTTGGTGGCTTGGCTGCGTGGAGGCAATCGCGACCGCTCACCACATCCATCGCCGTTATTGCTGATAATCCCCGCCCTTCAGAGGAGCCGAATAATACAGCCCTTTCAAACGTCACACACGTATGGTGGAAAGTGCCGGAAGCGGATTAAGTATACCATCATGCCCATGTGCCCGAGATTGAATCGTTTCCTTTTCCTACTGGCGTTCCTTGCGACGATCACAGCCCTGCCCGCATGCAAACCCAAGCCCAAGCAGCAAGGCGGAGACCGCAAACCGGTGGTGCCCGTGGTCGTCGCGCAAGTCACCCGCAAGGACATGCCGATCATCGTGCGCGCCATTGGGCGTGTGACATCCCCCGCCACTGTCTCGATCAAGCCCCAGGTCACCGGCACCATCTCGGAGTTGCACTTCACCGATGGCCAGGTCGTCAAAAAGGGCGACCCGCTGGTGACCATCGACAAGCGCCCCTTCGAAGTCGCGCTGGAGCAGGCTCGCGCCTCACAAGCCGAGGCGCAGACGAAGGCGGCCAACGCCCGGGACCAGGCCGACCGGTATGCGGGCCTGGGGAAGACGGGCACGGCCTCCAAGGAACAGGTCGCCGATTTTGAGGCCACCGCCAAGGCCGCTGCATCGGCGCTACAGGTCACCTCCGCCGCAGTGAAGAGCGCGGAGCTGCAGCTCGATTACTGCTCCATCCGCGCGCCCATCGACGGTCGCGTCGGCAAGGCGCTCGTGACCGCAGGCAACGTGGTTACCGCCAACCAGACCGACCTCGCAGTGCTCAACCAGATGGCCCCTCTCGAAGTCACCTTCTCCATGGCCGAGCAACAGCTTACCGCCGTGCAGCGCGCCATGGCTGCTGGGAAACCCAAGGTCACCGCGCGCACGTCCGGCCTCAATCGCCAGACCGCCGAGGGCGAACTCATCTTTGTGGACAACAGCGTGAAATCCACCACCGGCACCATCGAGCTCAAAGCCGCGTTCAAGAACGAGCCGCAAGTGCTGTGGCCGGGCCAGTTCGTAGGGCTGCGCGTGGAGGTGGGCATCGACAAGCAAGCCGCCGTCGCGCCCGCCGCCGCCGTGCAGGATGGGCAGGACAGCGCTTTCGTGTTCCTGATCAAGCCGGACAAGACGGCCGAGATGCGCAAGGTCGTGGTGGAGCGCCTCGCCGAGGATGAAGCCGTGATTCAAAGCGGACTTGAGGGCGGCGAACAGATCGTGGTGGATGGCCAGAGCCGCCTCGTCATCGGCAGCCCGGTGGAGATCGTGCCTGCGCTCGGCGGTGGCACCGAAACGAAGGCCCCCGCGACGGAGCAAACTCCCATTCAAAAACCATGAGCATTCCCGAGCTGTGCATCCGCCGCCCGGTGATGACCACGCTGATCATGATCGGCCTGGTCGCCTTTGGCCTCATGGCCTATCGGCAGCTCCCCGTGAGCGATCTCCCGGCGGTGGATTTCCCCACCATCTCCGTCTCAGCCAGCCTTCCCGGTGCGAGTCCCGAGACCATGGCCTCCTCGGTGGCCACGCCGCTGGAGAAACAATTTTCCACCATCGCGGGCGTGGATTCCATGATCTCGAGCAGCAGCCTCGGCAGCACGAGCATCACGATCACCTTCGATCTCAACCGCGACATCGATGCCGCCGCGCTCGATGTGCAGACGGCCATCTCCACCGCTTCGCGCAGCCTGCCCTCCACGATGCCCGCGCCGCCTTCCTTCCGGAAGGTGAACCCCGCGGAATCCTCCGTGCTTCTGCTCACCATGACCTCGGACACGCTGCCGCTGCCGAAGGTGGATCAATATGCGCAGACACTCCTTGCTCCGCGCATCTCCACGATCGCGGGCGTCTCGCAGCTCCAGGTCTTTGGCTCGCAGAAGTACGCCGTCCGCGTGCAACTCGAGCCCCTCGCCCTCGCAGCCCGCAGCATCAGCCTTTCGGAAATCACCACCGCGATTCAAAACGCGAACAGCAACACGCCCACAGGCGTGCTCGATGGCAAGACGCGCACCTTCACCGTGGAAAGCAGCGGCGCGTTGAAGGACGCCGACGGCTTCCGCCAGATCGTGGTGGCGTATCGCGACGGCGCGCCGGTGCGCCTTGAAGATGTCGCCCGTGTGCAGGATGCCGTGGAGAATATCCGCATCGCCGGCTGGTACAACGACACCCGCGGCATCGTCCTCGCCATTCGCCGCCAGCCCGGCGCAAACACGGTGAAGGTCGTGGATGAAATTCTCGCGATTCTGCCCGATCTCCGCGCCCAGCTTCCCGCGGGCATCAACCTCGGTGTGCTGGTGGATCGCTCCGCGACCATTCGCGAATCCGTGCACGACGTGCAGTTCACCCTGCTGCTCAGCGTCGCCCTGGTGGTCATGGTCATCTTCGTTTTCCTGCGAAGGCTCACGGCCACCATCATCCCCAGCATCGCGATTCTCATCTCGATCATCGCGACGTTCTCGGTGATGTATCTACTGGATTTCAGCCTGAACAATCTCTCCCTCATGGCGCTCACGCTGTGCGTGGGCTTCGTGGTGGATGACGCCATCGTTGTGCTGGAAAACATCGTCCGCCACATGGAGAAAGGCGAATCCGCCATGGAGGCCGCGAAGCGAGGTGCCAGGGAGATCGCCTTCACGGTCATTTCCATGACGGTCTCGCTCGCGGCGGTCTTTCTGCCCGTGCTGTTCATGGGCGGAATCCTGGGCCGCCTGTTCAACGAATTCGCCGTCACCATCGGCGTCGCCATCCTCATCTCCGGCGTGGTGTCGCTTACGCTGACACCGATGATGTGCAGCCGATTCCTGCGCGCCGAGAAAAAGGAAGAGAAGGAGAAAAAGCCCGGGATCATCGAACGCATGCTCACGGCGATGAATAACGGCTACGCAGTGACACTGCGCGTGGTCATGCGCCACCAGTTCATCACACTCCTCGTTACCATCGCCACCGTCGTGGCCACGGCGTGGGGCTTCATGCACATCCCCAAGGCCTTTATTCCCACGGAAGACATCGGCCAGTTGAACATCACCACGGAAGGCGCGCTCGACGCCTCGTTCCAATCGATGGTCACGCACCAGCTTGCAGTCGCAAAGATTCTGCGCGCCCATCCGGCCGTCGCGGGTTTCTCGTCGAGTGTCGGCACGGGCGGGCCAAACAACACGGGCAACGCGGGCCGCATCACCGTACAACTCAAGCCGCGGAACGAGCGGCCCTCCGCGCAGGAGATTGTAAACGACCTCCGGGGTAAACTCGCAAAGGTGCCCGGCATGCGCTCCTTTCCCAGCGTGCCTCCTGTCATCCGCATCGGCGGCATGTCCTCGAAAAGCCCCTACCAATTCACCCTCGCGAGCGTGAATCTCCAGGCGCTTTACCAAGCCGCACCGCTCGTGGAGGAAAAACTTCGGGGCATTCCCGGTCTCACCGACGTCACCTCCGATCTCTTCCTCAACAGCCCGCAGGTCTACGTGAAGATCGACCGCGACAAGGCCGGCACGCTCGGCATCACCGCGGAGCAAATCAACTCCGCACTCTACTCCGCTTACGGCAGCCGGGAGATCTCCAATATCTACACCGACGCCGACGAATACTCCGTGATTCTCGAGGTGCGTCCGCTCTTCCAGGAATCGCCCGAGCGCCTGGGCGCAGTGTATCTCCGCTCGGCAGGCGGCGAGCTTGTGCCGCTTGATGCCGTGGCCGAAATCACCAGCACGACCGGCCCGCTCACCGTGAATCATCTCGGCCAGTTGCCCGCAGTCACCGTGTCCTTCAACACACTCCACGGCGTCTCGCTTGGCGACGCCGTGCAGCGCATTGAGGCTGCCGTGGCGGGAACCATCCCAGCCAGCATCACGACACGTTTCCAGGGCGAAGCCGCGGCATTTCAGTCCTCGCTGGGAAACCTGACCCTGCTGCTGATCATGGCTGTGCTGGTGATCTATCTCGTACTCGGCATCCTCTACGAGAGCTTCATCCACCCGCTCACCATTTTGTCGGGCCTGCCATCCGCAGGCGTCGGCGCGCTCGCCACGCTGCTGCTCTTTGGCGAGGATCTTAGCGTTTACGGTTTCGTCGGCATTCTCATGCTCATCGGCATCGTGAAAAAGAACGCGATCATGATGATCGACTTCGCCCTCGAAAGCGAGCGAGAGCATGGCAAGACCCCAGCCGAATCGATCGTCGAGGCCTGCCTCGTACGCTTCCGCCCGATCATGATGACCACCTTTGCCGCGCTCATGGGAGCGCTGCCCATCGCCCTGGGTATCGGCGCAGGCGCAGAATCGCGCCGACCGCTCGGCCTCGCCGTAGTAGGCGGCCTCGTCTTCTCCCAACTCCTCACCCTCTACATCACCCCGGTAATCTATCTCTACATGGATCGGTTGCAAAGTTCGCTAGGGAGGCGCTTCTCGCGTGACAAAAAGGGCGAGCCTCTCGCTGTCGAGGCCTCGAAATGAGCCATCTCCTAGCTTCCACACCATCCGCAGATTTATGCGAATGGGCAAAGATTAGTATCCAACCTCAATGGCTGGCTTTGAGAATGCAATCCCCTTGCTCAATCGCGGCCTCAAGCTCTCCCTCGTAAAGCTCTGTGTCATCCTCAATGCATTCACTCAGCCGTTGCTTCGCAATTGGTAGCAGATGCTCCACTGCGAAACGTTGGCGCAGCAACATCGCCAGCTCTGCCCTCGACAGATCTTCAAGCGGCTTTCTCCATGCGTCTCTGCAGCGATCGATCAGGCTGCTATCAAAATCGGTTTCTGTCCAAGGTCCAAGAATATCAGCGATGGAAAGCGGCATATAAATAGCACTCGATGCAGGTTACGAGCGCTGGCCGACCACACCCTCATGCGTGACAGATCGGCCCCTGGAGATGGAGCAAAACACCGCGACCCCGACCATCGCAGTGCCGGTAAACCAGCAGCCAAGCCGGTAAGTTTCACTCATCTGGCCCGCGAGCGACACGCTCGTGACGCCCGACTTGGCCATCACGGTCACAATGTTTTGTTGGTAGAGGAAGTCCGACAGCGCGGGGAGCATGACCAGTAGTGCGCCCATGATAATCAAGGTGACTGCGACGGGTGATTTCATACGATGGGTCGGATTAGGTTTTCGGGAGGCAAGTGCTGCTATGAAAGGTCACCACGCTGGGAAGGGCCAAGCAAGAGTGGAATCGATGACTGGGGAGTGGTGGGCAAACCCAGATCTTAAATTACCGCCCGCTCACTCGGCCATTTCCGCCCCAGGATCCATGCTGACGTGATGGCGTAGCCGATGGCGCAAACTACCAAGGCGTATCGAATCCCGAGCCAGCCATCCAGGGCCGCGGCAAAGATGCCTGAGAATGGGATCACCCCGACAAAACTCATCGCCGCCACGGCCGACACTCGTCCCCGCAGCGGATCGGGCGCGCGCTCCTGCACCATCTGGTTGCCGATGCCGAACAGAAAGTTGAGCCCGAGTGTCAAAACCGA
>JAYUWZ010000164.1:0-4504 GCA_043753265.1 Verrucomicrobiaceae bacterium | reverse complement strand
CGCCGCATTGGAGAGTCTCAAGCCACATCTCGCTAGCCTTCCCGAAATCGACCGCCTCAATATCCTCAATGATGCATGGGCTCGCGTGCAGGCTGATACATCGCCCGTTACCGAGTGGCTGGGCCTTGCTCAAACCGTTCGCGAGGACAACTCCGCCATCGTCGCGGCGCACCTTGTCTCGGTGCTTGGAACAATCGATCAGCTCGCACGGGGCACTGAGCAACGTGGGTCATTCCACGAGTGGGCCCGCACATTCCTTGCCCCTCAATGGAAACGTCTGGGCTGGACTGCATCGCCCGGAGAGGATTTTGCCACTGCCTACCTGCGCGCGGATCTCATTGAGACACTGGGAAATTTTGGCGATGCAGCCATCCTTGCCGAAGCCCGTGTGAAAGCCCTGAAGTTTTTCGACGACCCGCTCAGCCTCCCCGGAAATCTGCGCGCTGCCATCGTTCGCCTCGCTGGTCGTGGCGCGGATGCCGCGCTCTGGAATCGCATCCACGCGCTCGCCAAAACCAATGCGGACAGCGAGCAAAAGTTTATCCTCTACGGTGCACTGGCCGCAGCTCAGGATCCCCAACTCGCCATCCTTGCATTGAAAACGGCGCTTTCCGGTGAACTGCCCTCCAAGACCGCAGCGCGCATGGTTGGCCGGGTTGCCACTGAGGGCGAACAGCCGGACATTGCCTGGAAATTTGCAAAGGAAAACATGGCGGACCTTCTCGCGCTCTGCTCCGCTGGTGACGCGAGCGAATTCATGGCCCGCCTAGCCCGCAACTCCAGCGATCCCGCACGCGCGGATGAATTGGAGGCGCTCACCAAATCCAGCCTTCCAGCCGACGCCGCCTACGACGCCGCGATTGCAGCGGACGACATTCGGTTCAAGGCCGCGTTCAAGGCCCGCATCCTCCCCAAGATTGCCGAGTGGATTTCCTCGGGTGCGGGTGGTGGGCGGTGAGGGATTCGAACCCCCGACCAACTCGGTGTAAACGAGACGCTCTACCGCTGAGCTAACCGCCCTATTCCTGGACCGTCACCGGAGTGCCGACGACGGAATTATTGAAAAAACGCTCTGCCATCACTCGTGGCAGCCGCACGCATCCGTGCGAAGCAGGACGATTTGGCACAACTCCGGCATGAAGTCCATACCCGCCTGTAAATCTCATGAAAAATGGCATCTTTGCGCCGACAAACGATTCGCCCTCGGGAATCTTCATCTTGCTCGTATCCACATCGCTCTTGGTCACGACGCCTTCCGCGTTCACAAACTTGCCGTACAGATTCGACACGTGATCCTTGTTCTTCTGGGTCACCTTGTACTCGCCAGCGGGGGTGCTAAAGTTCTTCTTGCCGCTGCTGCACTTGGTGTCGCCGATCAACTCGTCACCCTTGTAAAAGTATGCGCGCTGCTCGGACAGATCCACCGTGATTGCCGCAGCACCGGTGGCGGTTTTGGAAAGCTCCGCATTCCATATATACGTCGGCTTCGGTTTTTGGGGGGCCGGCGGCGGTGGAGGCGGTGCTGGCTTGAACAATGCGCAGCCCGGCAGCGCAAGCGTGGCGCATGCGGCGAATACAAAATGGCGGAAATTGGAGAGGGTCGCTTCCACAGCTCTCCACTATCTCCCAAAAATGGCAGGCAAGAAAAGGGAAATATTTTTTGGGGAACAGGCTCATTTTAAAATTTAAAGTTTAATGTTCAGTTACGAATACCTAGTGAAACCACTTGCATAAACAGGTTTGGTGCACGAAAGCATCCTCCCATGAAAGACCTGAATCCAAGACTGGCACTTTATCGCGAGGCAATGACTCTCGAGGAAAAACGCACCACACTTCAAGCTCAACTGGATGTGGTTTTGAGCAAGCTCAATGACATTAATAACCGGCTGCTCAACACCACGAGTTCGGCTTCCGCCTCGCCCTCCGGCGAGTCCCGGGCACCCGTCACGCGCACTTCCGCCCCCCGTACCAGCCTCTCTGGCAAGCGGGCTCGCCGGGGCGAACTCAAATCCCAGGTCCTCGCTGCGCTTTCCGCAGCAGGTACCTCCGGAATCAGCGTGAAGGAAATCACCGCCACCACGGGCGCCAAGCCGACAAGCGTGCATTCCTTGCTTCAATCCGCCCGCAAGCAATATCCCATCAAGCGCATTTCCCAAGGCCGTTACCGCCTTGAGGGCAGTGTTTCGTTCGATGCTCCCGCGACAGAATCGAAAGCTAGTAAGCCGGGGCGTCCATCGGGACGTTCCTCCAAAAAAAGCACCCGCCCGCTTAGCAAGCGTGGCGAGTTGCAGTCTCGGATTCTGAGTGAACTGCGTTCCGCGGGTAGTAACGGCGTGAAGGTCTCTGATCTGGCCGACAATCTTGGTGTGAAACGCAAAAACCTTTTCATCTGGTTCGCGACCACCGGCCGGCGCAACTCCGGCATCAAGAAGGTCGCCGAGTCGCACTACCGCCTCGAAGAATAAATCCCTCTCACATCCGCCTCTCACACTCGTTACAGGCGCGAAATAATTCGAGCCCAGGGCCAGCCTCGTGCCGCCCTGGGCTTTTTGTTTTTTTTAGACTTCGGGTTCCCGGCAGTTTTGTCCCTTACTCGATTCGCTTCGCCGCCGCCTGCGCCTGCAAGGCGAGTTCCGCTGCACGGAACGCGTGTTCCTGTGTCATCGCGTTCTCCGTGCGATTGAGGCAATCCAGGATTAGCTGGCCGAAAAAGGGGAAGCCCACTTCGCCTAGGCAGCGAATGTGGTGTTCGCCTTTGCCATCCACCAGGAACAGGTGATCGCCCTCTGCTTCCGCTCCCACATTGAGGTACTTTCGCACCTCCATGTAGCCCTCTGTTCCGAGGATGAATGTGCGGCCATCGCCCCACGTGCGGAGCCCTTGCGGGTTCAACCAGTCCACGCGCACGTAGTTGGTTGCACCATTGTCCGCCACAAGGTTTGCCTCACCCCAGTCTTCAAACTCAGGGAACTGCTTGTGATGGTAGTTCGCCACCGCGGAATGCACGATGCGTGCGCTCTTCGCTCCCGTGTAAGTGAGGAACTGCTCAAACTGATGGCTGCCGATATCGATCAGGATTCCTCCCATTTTCTCCGCACTCCAAAACCATGCGGGCCGTGAGGCCGGGTTGCTGCGGTGGGGGCCCATCCCCATCACCTGTACCACTCGTCCGATCGCACCCTGCTCGATCAACTGCCCCGCTCGCACGCTGGCTTCCACATGCAGGCGCTCACTGTAGTAAACCATGTACTTGCGGCCTGTTTTGTTTGTGATCGCACGAGCTTCCTCCAACTGCCCCAGCGTGGTAAAGGGGGTCTTGTCCGTGAAGTAATCTTTGCCCGCCTCCATCACCCGGCATCCCAGCGGACCCCGCTCATTCGGAATCGCTGCCGCTGTCACCAATCGTACTTCTTTTTGGTCAAGCACCTCATCCAGTGAGCGAAGGGCTTTTGCCTGTGGATATTTTTCGCGGAACTTCTCCACTTTCGCCCCGTCTGGGTCGAAGACATAGCGGCACTCGCCACCAGCCTCCGACAACCCCTGGCACTGGCCATAAATATGGCCGTGTTCGAGCGCCGTGGCGGCGAATACGAATTCACCGGGTGCCACCACCGGTGAGGGTTTGCCCACTGGGGCATAGTTCATTCCGTCAGATTTTTGATGTGCCATGAGTCCAATTACTTTGTTCCACGGTTTACCTCCGTATACAATCAGATGGCAAAAAATTTCGGAAAAAACCCTTGCCCGAATGGGGGTCTGCAATGTTCTATTCTCATATCCGCTACGATTCTTGTAGCGCGCGGCGGAAGGGTGGGGATGACTGGGTCGGATTCTGGGGGGAACAACCGGCTTGGCTCCCCACCCTTCCACCGCGAATATTAGTGCTGGTCGGCGACCCCTTACCAGACTTTGTGCATTGGAAGTGCATCCACCCCTCGCTATCATGCTCTGCATGCGCCGATTTCTGTGCTCCATCGCCTTTTCGGGGGCTCATTGTTTGCGTGCCTGCAAATCGCTTCTGGGCGCTCTTTGCATGGCCGCGTTTCTTGTCCCAGCGTGTGCGGACGATGACCTTTTCATCGGCAATGCTCCGGAAAAAGTTCCCGAGGATGTTCAGCGCTTCCTCAATTCCATAAAGCGCGCACTGGAGCTCGGGGATTCTGCAGAGGTCTTCAAGCTGGCTCATAATCTCGGCATGAGCGGGACAGGGTGGGTTGTCTATCGTGCCCAGTTGCCAGTACTCTCGAAGGAAAAACCCCTTGTGGTGAAACGGATCGAACTGAGCGCCGCAACTTATGAGGATCCCATCCAGTTTAAAATCGGGACAATCACTTACAAGCGGGCACTTCCCGCCACACATGCCGTTGCGGTCACCGTGGAAACATCAACGGGTGAGAGATCTCAATTCGAGCTGCCGGTCGCAAAAGTAGCTAACGCGAACAACAACAATATCGAGTACTGGCGTCTGCTGCCGGCAGCTCCCCAGCTGCCAGTCGATAGCACC
>JAYUWZ010000163.1:0-9493 GCA_043753265.1 Verrucomicrobiaceae bacterium | reverse complement strand
GATGACCTTGTCCAGCTTGCGGCGTGCGCGACCCTCGCTCCAGCGATGGAGGAGGAGGAGCAACACGGGAACCAGCGCCGCAGCGGCAAGAAACCAGGGGAGCGCAAACTTCATGGCAGCTTCCTCCAGAGGGTGCGTGCGAGCAGGAATTCCAGCAGCAACAGCGCGAGCGCGGGAATGGCGAACCACTCCACGAGTTCTTTCCAAGCCTTCTGTTTCTTTTCCTTGAAAGCCGATTTCTCGAGCAGATCGATCTGCCGGTACACGTTTCGCAGCCCGTTGTAGTCCGATACCTTGAAAAGCAGGCCACCCGTAAGGCGTGCCGTTTCCTGCAACAACTGACCGCTCGCAGTGTAGCGATCCATGGAACCGAGTTCGACCATCTGGATGATGTGATGCTTGATCCCCAGCGGCGCGATGACCTTGGCCACCTCCTCAGGCTCGGGGCCTTCGTTGATTTGATCCGCATCGGTCACGGTGATCATCAGCTTCGTTTGGTTCTTCGCAGGCAGCAGGGCCTCTGCGGCGATGACCATGCCGGAACCGGGCGCGGTGCCGCGCGTGGGCTCCTCCAGCGCGAGTTGGGCGTTCAGCCAGTCGTGGTCGAGCGTAAGCGGGCTGATGAGGTGTGCGCCCTTGTCGAAAAACACCGCGCCGATCCGGTCATCAGTGCGGGTTTTGATAAACTCGGTGACCACGCGCTTCATCGCGTCCGCGCGGCTCATCCGTTTGTTCCCCAGCGAGAAGTCCTTCGTCTTCATCGTGCTCGAGAAATCGAGGTTGAACATGATGTTGATGCCCATCGCCTCGCGCTCCGAGAGCCCCTTGTCCACCTGCGGACGCGCCAGCGCCGCGATGATCAGCGCGAGCGCGAGATAGCGCATGCCCAGCAGCACGCGGCCACGCATGGAGCGCGTGCGCCGGCTTGCAGCCGCGAGCAACTCCGCGGAGGAGAACTGCACAGCTGCCACCGGCGCGGTGCGACCGCGCAGCCACATCCACAGAGGCAGTAAAATGAGCAACAGCAACATCCACGGCGATGCAAAGCGAAACGTGTGAAGTTGCGGAATGAGTTCGCTCACGCGTTCGCCTCCCCACTCTTTTGCAGATGCGTCTCTTTCACAAAGCGCACCGCCGCATCGTGCAGGTGATGCAACTCCGCACGATCCGCCATCGTGCGTGCAAATTTCAGCAAGTCGCACACACCCAGAAACTCGGCCAGTACAGCTTGGTGCGCAGGCGCAAGCTTGGGGGAATGGCCTGCTTCCTGCAAAAATTCCTCAGTGGAACGACGCGGCGCGCTCAGGTCGAAACGCACCTCGATATAGCGTCGGATAATCGCCGAGCTTTCGATGGCGTAGGGGCGCGACTGCCCCTCGTCCACCATCGCGAATAGCCGTTCCAGTTCGGCCAACGCATCCGCCTCGGCTTGCTCCTTGGTCGCCGTGCCTTGGCGGGTAGCACTCTTCGCTCTCGACCAGCGCACGAACCACCACAGTGCGAGAATCGCCGCAGCGGCGGCCGCGAGCATCCACGGGTTGAGACGGAAAGGCTCCGGTGGCTCCAGCAGGCGGATGTCGTCGATGAGGTCGGTGGGCTCGCTCATGGGTGCAGCCTCCGGATTCGGTTCTCGAAGAATTGCATCAGCGTGCGGAGGTACGGCACATCCGTTTGCGCCTCGATGCTATCGAGGCCGGAGCGGCGAAAGAGTTTGCGTAGCTTTTCGATGCGTTCCTCGGCGAGCCGTGCGAACTCCGCGCGATCCTTCGCATTGCCGGTGTTGAATTCCACGACCTGCCCTGTCTCGGCATCCTCAAACGCGATCCAGCCCAGGTCCGGCAACGCCCGCTCGCTCGCATCGACGATGGGCACCGCGATCAAATCGTGCTTCTGGCTCGTGATCTTCAGCGCGCGCTCAAAGCCCGTATCCATGAAATCCGAGATCACAAATATCACCGCGCGCCTGCGCAGGGCGCGGTTGATGTGGTGCAGCGCATTCGTGAGATTCGTGCCGCGGCTCGCGGGGCGGTAGGTGAGCACATCGCTGATGAGCCTCAGCACATGCAGCCTCCCCTTCCCCGGGCGGATGTATTTTTCCGCGCCATCGGTGAAAAGCAGCGCGCCCACCTTGTCATTGTTGCGGATTGCGCTGAAAGCGATCACCGCGGCGAGTTCGGCGGCCAGCTCACGCTTGCTCTGGTGTACGGAGCCCGTGGTGCCGGAGGCGCTTGCATCCACCAGCACCATCACCGTCATCTCTCGTTCCTCGATGTACTTCTTGATGTGCGTGATGCCCGTGCGCGCGGTCACGTTCCAGTCGATGCGGCGCACTTCGTCGCCGGGTTGGTACTCGCGCACCTCGTCGAAATCCATGCCCCGGCCCTTGAAGACAGAGTGGTACTGCCCGGCCATCAGGTCTTCCACGAGCTTCACCGTCCGCAGTTCGATCTGCCGGATCTTTTTAAGCCATTCCTTGGGTATCATCGCATGAAAGCGCGCAAACGCCCGCTCTACGGAACTGCGACCGTGTCCAGGATGTGGTTTACGATTTTCTCGCTCGTCACCTCGTCGGCATCCGCCTCGAAAGTGGTGATGATGCGGTGCCGCAGCACGTCCATCGCGATGCTCTTCACATCCTGCGGATTCACATAGCCGCGTCCTTGCAGGAAGGCGTGTGCCTTGGCGGCGAGCGCGAGGTTGATGGACGCACGCGGGCTGGCGCCAAAGCGAATCATCCCGTCCATCTTGGGCACATACTTCTTCGACTCGCGGGTCGCGAAGACAAGGCGCACGATGTAATCTTCGATCTGCTCATCCACGTGAACCACGTCCACGAGCTTGCGCATTTCCAAAATCGTCTCCGGCTGAATCACCGCACGGAGCGGCTCCCGGGTCGCGGTGCGCGCCATGAGCTGCATGATCTTTTTCTCCTCATCCATGCTCGGATAGCCCACCACGACCTTCAGCATGAAGCGGTCGACCTGCGCCTCGGGCAGCGAATAAGTGCCCTCCTGATCGATGGGGTTCTGCGTGGCGAGCACGAGAAATGGCTTGGGCAGAGGGAAGGATTCCTCACCGATGGTCACCTGGCGTTCTTGCATTGCCTCGAGCAAGGCGCTCTGCACCTTTGCGGGTGCGCGGTTGATTTCGTCCGCGAGGATGAGGTTCGCAAAAATGGGCCCGCGCTTGGTCGAGTAGGTGCCTTCGCGAGGATTGTAGATCAGGTTTCCCACCAGGTCGCTCGGCAGCAGGTCCGGCGTGAACTGGATGCGCGCAAACTTGGTGTGAATGGTCTGCGCCAGCGCATTGATGGTCGCGGTCTTTGCGAGGCCGGGAACGCCTTCCAGCAGCACGTGGCCATTGGCGAGCAGACCGATGAGCAGCCGCTCCACAAGGTAATGCTGGCCCACGATGGCCTTGGAAATCTCCGCCTCGATCCCCTCGATATAGGGGTGCATCGCGGCAATCTGCTGGTTGAGGTCTTCGAGTTCGGAAGTCATGGATTGAAATTGTGGGAAGGGCGCAGGGGTTGCGATGCGTTGTCCAACCAACCAGTGCCGACTTCGTTAGTCACGAAACCGAAGAATTTCGAGGATATTGAAAATAGTTCGTTTTCGCCATGATCCGCGATGCAAATCGGGTCAGAAAATGACCGTTCGAAACGCGGAACGACTTATTTTAGCCAGCTCTCCACTTCACGCTGATCCTTCACTGGCCCCACCACCGCAACGCCGAGGCGTGCACGCTGGAGGCACCCGGTCGCGACTTCGCGCACATCATCCGTCGTCACCGCGCAGATGCGCTGTTCGACTTCCGCGGGGCACAGCACCTTGCCGTACCCCAGCAGGCTCTCACCCATCCACATGATCTGGCTGCTCGTGCTTTCCAGCCCCATGAGCGTCTGGCCGATGGTGTAGTCGCGCGCCATGCGCAGTTCCGCACGGCTCGGACCACGCTCCGCGAGGCTCGTGAGCTCCTTGAAAATAAGCCGCAGCGCAAATGGCAGCTTCGCGGAGTCCAGCCCGGCTGCAATATGCAGCGCGCCCGTGTCCGCCAGCGCCAGCATGCCACTCGTCACCGAGTAGCAGCAGCCATGACGCTCGCGCAGCTTTTGGAAAAGGCGCGAGGACATGTTTTCGCCAAGGATCACCGAAAGCATCTTCAACGCAAACCGCCGATCATCTTTGCGTCCCCATGCATGGTAGCCCATCGCGAGGTGCGTCTGCTCGGTGTCGTGCGTATGCAGTGCTACTGCCACGCGGTCTGGCGTCCCTGGGCTGCGGCGAAAACGCGGACGCGTGCCAGCTGGCAGGCGGTTCATCCACGGGCGCAACGCGTCCAGCGCATCGGCATGAGCAATCGGTCCAGCCACCGTCACCACGGTATTGGACGCATTATAGTGCGCGCGGTGAAACGCCACGATGCCCGGCCTGCGAAGGTGCGACACCGTCTCCACTGTTCCGGTGATGGGCCGGCCGAGGGGATGCTTCGGCCACATGGTTGCAGTGAGCAACTCCTGCGCATGCTGCGCGGGCTGGTCCCTATACATCATGATTTCCTCGCGAATCACCTCCCTCTCCCGTTCGATTTCCGTGAGCGGAAAAGTGGGATCGAGATACATGTCGCCCAGCACATTCGCCAGCCGCTTGAAGTGGTTCGCCCCTGCCTTCGCGTAGTAGCAGGTGTGATCTTCGGAGGTGAAAGCGTTCAGGTATCCCCCCACGCCCTCCACGTCAGCGGTGATGGCCCGCGCGTTCCGGCGCTTGGTCCCCTTGAAAAGCAGATGCTCCAGAAAGTGCGATGCCCCGCATTCCTTCTCGCTTTCATGCCGCCCGCCCACGCCAGCCCAAAATCCCACTGTCGCGCTGCGCATGTGGGGCATGTGGATGGACGCAAGACGCGCGCCGTTGGGAAGGCGTGTGACTTCGTAGTGGAAACTCATTTGGTCAGGCTTGGACAGAAAGACTCGTAAGATGCTCGTTTCTCTGACCTAAGCAAGTTGATAGCCAGATTTTACGTGGCTCTGGTATGTGTCCATACGCCCGCGTCAGGATTTTCAAAATCTCCTCAATCGATGTCATCTTGATGGAGCTTCCAGCGACTGAAAGATCCCGTGGAATCTCATGGCGATCCCAATGCTTTTGAATTCGGACGGGATCCTTCAGTCGCTTAAAGCTCCATCAGGATGACATCGTTGAGGGGAAAACATAGACTATGGCTACTCCTTCTCTTTTTCTCTTTCTGTGCTCTCCGGGCTGGCTCCCTTTCCCCTCCGAATGTCGATGACCTGCTCCGCCAGCGGCAAGTCCCTGCGAAAGGTAATCTTGAAATTGTAGTCATCGTTCTCCAACAGTGCGACGCGCTTCCCGTGCTTCTGGATGGCACTCACTTCATCCGTAACCAATTCGTTTCGAGCCATTAGCGATGCATACGCTTGCAGAATGAGCGCGCTGCTGAATATCTGCGGCGTCTGCATCGCCCACAGGTTTTTGCGCTCCACCTCGTCGCCTGCCATCATCTCGTAGGAGGCGCGTTTTACCGTATCCGGCACCGGGGAGGCGCAGCACGCAGCACCGTGTTTTTGCGCCAGGGTCAGACAGTCGGCGATCAGCTTCGGCGTCACCAGCGGGCGCGCTCCGTCGTGGATTGCCACAAACTGGCTGCCTTCGCTGCGCACCGCGCGCAGGCCATTCCATACCGAGAGATGCCGCTCTGCACCTCCCTCCACCACCTGCACGAGTTTACCGAGCTTTTCCACCCGGGCGAGCTTTCGCACCTCCTCCATGCGTTCCTCGCGGGTCACCACGATGATTTCATCAATCACCGGGCAGTCCTGAAATGCGGCGATGGACCAGTAGAGCACCGGCTTTCCGTGGAGAGGGGCAAAAATCTTGTCGAAGCCCATTCGGCGGCTGCTGCCGGCTGCAACGATAATGGCACTGGTCATATCCCCTTACCTACCCACGCCGCGCGCCGGGTGTCCACGATGGATTGCGGCAGTTGCGCACGGCGCGGAGTTTGCTCTATTCCACCCACATGTCCGATCTCGCAAAATGTATCGCGTGCTTCGTGCTCCTGGCGGGCATCTGGATCACTAGGTCTTTCTTAAACGGGCAGAAGCAGGAATTTGACAGCGACCAGGCCCAGAAAATCGTGATGGTCCAAGGGTCCATGCCCGGGGACGGCAAACCCGTGCTGCTGGAATTCTGGGCCACCACCTGCGGCCCGTGCGTTCAAAGCATCCCGCACCTGAACCGTCTTCACGCAAAATTCGGCGACAAGGTGCAGTTTCTCGCCGTCAGCAATGAGGACGCCGCAAGGGTTCGCGCTCTCATGAAACGCACCCCCATGACCTATCCCGTGGGCTTGGATCGTGCCGGCGAATTCACACAATCATGGAGCGTAAAGGCCATCCCCACGATGATCTTTCTCGATGCCAGCCACCGCGAGCAATGGCGCGGCCACGCCATGGAACTCACAGATGCAAAACTCGGGTCCTTGTTGAAGTAGAGGCTCACAGCCTTTACCCCTCTCGCAAGCAGACCCCATCTGCGCTTTCCATTGGACGTTGGATGTTCAGCGTTGGGCGTTGGACGTTTAATTCAATCCCGGAACACCACTGTCCTCTTCCCATGCATGAGCACGCGATCCGCGAGATGCCACCGCACCCCTCGAGCAAGCGCCTGCCTTTCGCAATCGCGCCCCAGACGAAGCAGATCCTCCGGCGTGTGAAAGTGCTCGGCCCGTATCACCTCCTGCTCCACGATCGGCCCTTCATCGAGCGCCTCCGTCACGTAGTGGCAGGTCGCGCCGATGAGCTTCACCCCGCGGTCCCACGCCCGCTGGTAGGGATTGGCACCGACGAATGACGGCAGAAAGGAGTGGTGAATATTCATCACCTGGCCCTCCCACCGGCCACAGAGTTCCGAGGGCACCACCTGCATGTAGCGCGCAAGCACGATGAGGTCTGCCCCTGCATCCTCCCAAAGCCGCTCGATCTCCGCAAAAGCAACCGCCTTGGTCCCCGGCGTCACCGGCACGTGATGAAACGGTATACCCTCACGCTCCACTTCCTTTCGAAAATCCTCGTGATTGGAAATCACGCATGCGATATCGCAGCCAAGTTCACCTGAGCGCCAACGCCACAGCAGGTCCGCCATACAGTGCCCGAGCTTGGAGACCATGAGCACCATTCGCATCCGGTCCCCTTCCCGCCGGATGCTCCATTGCGCGCTCAACTCCGCAGCCAGCGGCGCAAACGACGCACGCAATTGCGATAGCGGCTGCCGGAGCGTCTGGGTCTCAATTGCCATCCGCGTAAAAAACCACCCCGCATGCGGATCGGTAAACTGATGCACCTCATCCAGATTGCCGCCATGCTCCGCGATGAATGCGGTAATGCGGGAAAGCAAACCGACCCGGTCAGGACACGACAGCTTCAAGAGAGTGGTGGGCATCACCAGAGTGAAAGCAAGCCCACCCCATTCAAGCAACCCATTCATTCGCGCTGCCATCCGTCTCCACTTCTCCACCTTTCACTTCTCACAAGCGAGCGTTGAACATTGTAACGCCCACACGACTATGCTACCCACCTCCCAATGAAAGTGCTGCACGCCCTCGCCTTCCTGCTCTCCATCCCGGGAGCCACCGCCTTTGCGGAATTAGTCCGCGCCGGCAACGGCTCCGGTTTTTTCATCACTCAAGACGGCTATTTCGTGACCAATAACCACGTGGTCGCTGGTGCTGATGCCGTGCAGGTAAAAAGCGGTGACCGCGCCATCCCCGCGCGCATCATCAAGCTCGACCCTCAAAACGACATCGCAGTGCTCAAGGTCGAGGGCACATTCAAGCCCATCCCGCTCGGTGCCGATCTCGAGACCCGCGCCGGCGATGACGTGTTCACCGTTGGTTTTCCGCTGGCCGATGTCATGGGCGAGGCCCCAAAAACCACGCTTGGAATCGTGAGCGCCATCTCCGGGCTGGAGGACGACCCACGCACATTCCAGATCAGCGTCCAGATTCAGCCGGGAAACTCCGGTGGTCCGCTCACGCAGAAATCCACCGGCAACGTCATCGGTGTCACCTCCTCCACGCTCAGCACCGCCCGCTTCGTCGAGCAGGGCCGCCCCGTTCCGCAAAATGTAAACTACGCAATGAAGGCGAGCTACATCCGTCCGCTCCTCGCCACCATTCCCGGCCTCCTCGACAAACTTCCCCAGCCCAGCAGGTCCGAGCGTGCCTTTCGCGATATCCAAAAGGAAACCGAGGAAGCCGCCGGCCTCGTCATCGTGCTCAAGGACAACGCCATCGCGCAAGCTCCCCCGCCACCACAGCCGCGCCCAGTGGCGGCAAATCCCGGCGTACGTCCTCCGGGGCCTCCGCAGGAGCAGCCGGCCGCCCAGGGTGGCGCATGGATGTTCCCCGACTCCAGCCAGCGCCGCCTTGGCCGCAACGAACTCGCAGGCCTCAACGCCGATGAACTCTGGCAGGCCCGCAACGAAATCTACGCCCGCAACGGCCTCATCTTTTCCACCCCTAAAGGCAAGGCATTCGCCACCGCGCTCGGCGCCACCTATCGCGGACTCGATTCCGATCAGGACCGCGTCTTCAACCGCATGAACAAAATCGAGCAGGCCAACGTGGAACTCATCAAATCCCTCGAACCGCGCAGACGCTAATGCGCACCAGCCTCCCCATCAGAAACATATCGTCGGCTGTCGCCCTTCTCCTTTGCACCACCGCCTTCGCGGAGAAAGCCCCAGCAAAACCAGAGAGCCCCGCACCGCCGCCAGCCAAGGAAGCGCCAGCATCACCACCCAAAGACGCCCCCGCTCCCACAAAGCCCCTGGAATTCGAAACCAAGCCAGCCGACCTCCGCGCCGATCCCAAAATCGCCCCCATCGCCAGCGCACTAGAGGCAGGTTACGGCAAGCTCTTCGAGGGCGTCACACTCAACGCCAAACAACAACCCGTCGTCCAAATCGCAGGCCAGACTTTCATCTTCGACGACGGCAGGGAGAAGACCCCCGAGCAGCGCATCGACGACCCGGATGTGAAGGACATATTCCTCCAAGTCTACCCCCTCGTGAACCCCACGGAGAAAGTCGAAAAAGATTTCGACCCTGGCCGTGCCCGCGTGGAGGACTTCTTCAAGACCCTCTATGGAGCCACCGAGGCCGAGGTGCGAAAGAATCTCACCACCGTCAATTTTTGCGGCACCAAGGTGCAATTCAACTCCCGCTGCGGTGCCGCCGACGCGCTCGCCGCGGTGGGCAAGGACCTCGACGCCCTCTTTGAAAAACAACCTGCAATGAAGGACTTCACCCGCAACCTTGCGGGCACCTTCCAGTGGCGCTTCATCGCCGGCACCAAGCGCCTCAGCAACCACAGCTTCGGCACCGCCATCGATTTAAACGTCGACCGCTCCGCCTACTGGCGCTGGGCCAAGCCCGCCACCATGGCCACCTTCTCCCGCAAAAGCTGGCCCACGGAA
>JAYUWZ010000162.1:0-2012 GCA_043753265.1 Verrucomicrobiaceae bacterium | reverse complement strand
ACGTCACCACCGCGCAGACCAAGTTCCTCAAGAGCGTGACCGTCACCGGCGGCGCGGACGAGGACTACTTCTACATCAGCTCCACCAAGCTCACCACGGGTGCCATCACCTTTGAGGGAAATGCGGCAGAGGACGACCTCACCATCCTGTCCCCCTACCTCGTCGCTAAAGGCAACCTCGTCTACAATGGCGGCGCCGATGGGGATACCTTCTCCTTCATCGCCGATGGCACGCTCACCGGCGATGTCCTCGTGGACCTCGGCATCTCCGACACCGGCAGCCAGGATTTCTACATGAGCAGCCGCAGCTACCTCGCCACAAAGCTGAAGGTCATCGGCAACGTAAAGGTGAAGTCCGCCACGACCGACACCGGCCTGAACGGCAACACGGAGGACGCGACCCTCGGCAATTTCTCCATCACCAAAGACCTCGAGCTCCTGCTCGGCAACCTCATCGCCAACGGCACAGGCGGCAGCGTCTCCCTCGAAAGCACCCCCATCGGCGGCAACCTCACCATGAGCACCGGCGCTGGAAACGACTCCGTGGAAATCGACGTCTACAATTCCTTCGGGGCCATGAGCATCGCAAAAATCACCGCCATCAACCTCGGCGCGAACGACGACACCATCGAAATCGGCGGCTCCAGCGCACCCGGCAGCCACAACCTCGTGCGCTTCCTGGGCAACGTCAGCATCATGGGCGGCACCGGTACGAACACCGACATCAACGACGTATTCAGCACCACCCAAAACTTCTTCGCGCCAAATATCGCGAAGATCATCGCGGACTTCATGTAGGCCGCACAGCGGTCCCGCAACCTGAGGTCCAAGCAAACCCATTCATAATGACGCACCTAATGCATGCTGCGCGCGAAGCCATGAAGGGAGGTCGTCCACATCTTCCAGGGGAGGCAGGATTTTGCAGGTGAGGGAGAGTTCGCTGATTCGCTCCTTGGTTTGTTGCAAGACAACCTCGGTGCTCCAGGCGATGTTCGTAAAGAGCCCGAGATGGGGAGCATGAAGAGCCAGGAGGACGTAGCCGCCGTCGAGTGCAGGGATAATGACCACGTCGCTGGCAACGGCTTCAGACGCGGCTTCCTTCATTCTCTCCTGCCCGAGTTCGGCACAGTCTCCCCCTGCAAAGATCACCAGGGCGGCCCCGCGGGCAAGGGCGGAAGAAAGGGCATACTGCAATCGTGCTCCCAGGTCGCCGCTCGCTTGAGCGTAGAAAGCCAGTGGATTCGTCGTCAGGGGAGCGAGCCACGTTCGCATCTCTGTTTGAGCATCGAGCGGGGTAAAATGGATCTCTACGTTCCAGCCCTCGGGGATGGCGCGGAGTTGATGCTCGACCAGCCGGCGGTAGGCCGCCAGGGCGGCAGGTGCCCCCACATCTTTGGCCAGGCGCGTTTTTACTTCGCCCAGGCGGGGTGCTTTGAGCATCAGGCAGACGGTTGGGATGGGCATTTGGATTGATCGGAAGATGGAATGGCTGGCTCCTCACGGACAAGTCGTTCCCGACGCTGCGACCAGAGAAATCCGACCAGGAACGGCACCCAGATGATGAGACGTTCCACCCAGGAATACTGCCAGACGCCGTCCGGTGGCAAAAAACGAAAATAGACCCAAAAGTAGGCGAGGCCACTGATGGAGAGCGCGATGGTCCCAGCGTTGCGAGTGAAAATGGCGAAGGGGACGAGCCATGCGAAGTACCAGACATGAAGCATGGGAGAGAGGAGGAAGGTCCAGAAAAACATCCACTCAGCCGCCTGCTCAAAGGACCGGGCGCGATAGATAGTGAGGGCCCAGGCCAGGGCGATTGGAGCGAGCCAGACTTCGTTCAGATATTGGGTGACCGGGAAAAACCAAGCCACAAGGGCCGGGAGACATTCGGCGCTTCGCGCGTAGCGGACGAAATTTGCCGGAAAAAGACGCGTCTCCCAATTTTGCGTCCACCACGAGAGAGCCACCCAGGCAACTACAAATGGGAGAAAGCCCAGGGCCAATGCGGCGGCG
>JAYUWZ010000161.1:0-4509 GCA_043753265.1 Verrucomicrobiaceae bacterium | reverse complement strand
GTCATCGCCGATAATCGGAGGTTGGAAATGGCTTGTAGGGTGGGAGTTGTGCTGAGTGGGTGGATTATCGGCGATAAAAGCGATGGGAGAGTTGGGGCTGCTGGATGGCGGGAGGGGGAGGGGGTTTCTGCAGTTGTTGCACATTGTGCGGGTAAGGCGTTTTGAGATCTCAGGAGTGCATGTTCCACATGCTCCACGGTGCGAAGTGTGGTGGGGTCATCGCCATGTCTTTGTTCTTCCAGCCTCTGTTTACCGCCCATGTTCGAAACCTTACTCTATTCGCGGTGAGGATGCACGTGAATTGAGGTGCGGACTGGTTTTTGTACAGGAGTTTTATCCTCAATGCGGGATGAGGAGATAAAACCCTTTCAGGGTAGGGTTTATCCATGGTCCTCACCAGGATAGCTCGGTTCCTCGCAACCCTGGGCTGTATGATAAAACGCCTTCGGCCTTGGGTGCAGCTAAAATTTCAAAAGAACGGGATCTTCCTACGTCTGCGTTTTTGGAGCGCGCTCTGGAGGAGGCCGAACGCGGCTCCCCACACCACATGGGCGGCAATCATCAAGGCATTGCGGCGCATAGGTTGTTGGGTGGCGGGGCGGAACAATCCGATGGCTGGCAGCAGGCCTAGATAACTCACCGTCCATACGGTCAGCCCGAAGGCGATACCCTTTGTGACGGGGTGTGTTTTGTCTGAAACCAGAGCGCCATAAAGCAGACCCATGCCAAAGCCGTACCCGTAGTGCGCGGCAAGGGTAACGGTGTAGCGTTCCTGCTCATCCATTTCCGAAGCCATGCCAGTCCGCGAGGCAAGGTTCATCGTGATCAGCCTAGGCGGCAACGGATACTTCTCCTCAGGTGGCAGCCTTCGGTGAAGGGCGCTCATTGCGACCGTCATGGGGAAAGTCGCCAGTGTTCCTGAAATACCACCCAAGATGGCTCGTGCGAGGAGTTGCATGCCCTAACGGGGCTGTCCCACGTCGCCGCTCGCGTTTGAAGGACGACCTTGGACTGCGATGCTTTGACGGTGATTATCATGCTCGGCGCGGGTATCGACCACGGAATTGCAGCCCGAGAGGGCGAAGGCGAAAGTGGCCAGGAGGATTGCGGAGAGTAACGTTTTCATACGCCATCTCATCGCTGGTGAATCGCTCTCTGCGTGTGGGTATAGCTATTGCCAAAAGTATCTCTGCGAATGCCGGATGAAAGTGCACCTTCGGGGTTGGCTTTGTCAGTGGTAGCTCGCGAAGAGACTGGCTCCTCATATTGGGTTCGATATGGCGATTTTGAAAGTGTCGGGAAGTGTATTGTCTTTGTTCATTCATGTCTTGAAAAGATACACATTCTAACAGGGCGAAATGGCCTCCAACAGAGGTGGCGGGTCTGTGGCACGGGGGGCGCATAGGGATGTTCCCGAACAACAACCGAATCTCATGCTTTACTCATTCGACCACCACCAAGCAGACAACCGCAGCACCCTCGCACCGGGTGAACTTGCGGACGAGCAGTTGATGCTGCAGGTAAAGGAAGGCGACGAGGCCGCGCTGGCCACACTTTATCGCCGCCACACGCCGCTGCTGCGCACCATCGTGAGCCGTGTCATCAACAACGATACGGATACGGATGACCTCATCCAGGAAATCTTCTGCGAGGTGTGGCGGCAGGCCGCGCACTACTCCGTGGAAAAAGGGAAGGCACTCGGCTGGCTGGTGACACTGGCCCGCCGCCGCGCTATCGACAAGCTGCGCAAGAAGCAGGCATATCAACGTGCCGAGGAGCGCTTGCTGGAAGAAACCAAGCGGGAACCCTCACAGGAAAGCTACACCGGGACTGAGGAAGCGACGGATCGCGCGGAGATCCTCCAGCGTATCATCAGCACTCTTCCCGAGGCCCAGAGCGAGGCGCTGAAGCTTGCGTTTTACCGTGGTATGAGCCAGCGCGAGATTGCCGCCCAAACGGGTATCCCGCTTGGGACGATCAAGACCCGCCTGGAGCTTGCCGTGAGGAAAGTGCGCGCGGCAATCCTCTCCAATGGTGGAGCGGAAGAGTGGGCTGCGTAGATTTTGTTCGGGGCGCACTCACCTTGAGTTCGGGAACAGATGGCACTGGAATTAAGGTGGAAACTACACACGCCGTGCTGGCGGTGATTACGTAACACCCGTATGCAATCCTTCCATTTCACGGTGAAGATTTCGCGGCCTACTGTGGGAAGCGCCCCGCCCATTCCGCCGACCACCTATGCGGTCGTGGTACCGGCATCCGCGCTTGGACATTCCAATGAAGACCCGGAACGGGCACAAGAGGATGCCATGGAACTCGCATGGCGGGTGGCGGCTGAGGTGGAGGATGGTGCGAAGGGTCCCATCGGGATCAACACTCTCGGCAGGGCAGGGTGTGAGAACGCGCATTTCGACGAAACGTTTGTTCGAGCCATGCCGGTGGTGGAGCATGTTTTTGGCGTCAAGGTCGTACGGCTCGAGGAAAATAGAGGGTAGAGGATGTCCTAAAATGCGGTAGAGGGGTATGAGACTCTTTCAGGGTTGATCGTTACCCTGCTTCACTCAGAGTTGGCTCGCAATGAACTGGAGCGAGATCAAAGAAGCTGTCCTGAGCAAAAGCAAGGAGCTTAAAGAGATTCTGCGGTTGCCGGAATTATGGAAGGATGACTGTGTCAATGCATTGAGGTTGGCGAACCTCTTTCGGAGAAGGAAGGAGTTTGAAAATGCTCGAACGGTGAGTAATGAGTTGTCTCGCCACGAGGCATCCGCGCAGGCGCGGAGGATCTTTGGATACCTGGAGGCTGACATCTTCATGGATGAAGAGAATTTTGAAGCTGCAGCGCAGATTTATCGTGAGTTGATTGCAGCAGAACCGAGGGCTGACGCGCATGCTGACGTCGCACATGCAAATCTTGGCCTGGCGCTTTGGGAGCTGAATCGGCATGAAGAAGCATTGGCGGCTTATCAGGCGGCGTTGGCAATCAATCCGAACAACGCCATCGCGTGGCGGGGTGCTGGGGAAATGCAACTCCATCACAAAAAATTTAGTGAGGCGTCATTGTGTTTTCGTGAAGCGCTGAAGATTGATAAGCGTTACGCGGATGCTTTTGGGGGGCTGAGTCGCTCAGAATATGAACGGGACGAGGACTGGGCAGGGGCTTACACCGCAGCACAAGAATGCCTCGAAATTGATCCGAATAATAAAAGGGCCAAGGTTGTGCTTCGTCGAATTGACGAAGCCCTTGCTGACGATTGAGCGAGAGGGCGCCCCGTGGCAGTCCTGGTATCAGCATGCGTCTCACAAATCCAACATCGCACGATAGAGAGGGGGAGGGAGTGCAGCCATTAGGAGTCGAACCTAAAACCTTCTGATCCGTAGTCAGATGCTCTATCCAATTGAGCTATGGCTGCGTGCGTTTTGTTTGGGAGGCTTTGCAGCCTCTCAAAAAAGCGGAGGGAGAGAAAAGCATGAGGAGCGGGGGATGGCAATAGTTTCGTGAGGAAATTTGCGAGATTTGCGATCCTGTCAGAGAAAAGTGATTGGTGCGTCTTTGCGAATTAAGACGTGCATCCTTCCCTCGCGCACCCCGCGACGAAGTGAGGTCCTTCGACTCGTTCCTCGCTCAGGATGACTGTTTTTAAAAAGGCGCTTCGCGCCACCGTGAAATCGAAAGCGCAGTGTGGGCTAAATAAGAGCTACTTTCCGAGTTCGGTGGCCAGGAGGGAGAGGGTGAGCTGGCCGGTGATGCGGAGGCTGTCGGGGCTGAGTTTTTCGAGGGTGTCGGCGGCGGTGTGCCAGACGGGGTATTGGGGGTGGTCTGCGGGGTATTGGAAATCGATCAGGTCGATGGAGGGGATGCGGGCGATGACCTGGATGGGGACGTGGTCGTCGAGGATCGGCTGGTTGTAGCGTGTGATGTATTTGCCGAGGTTGAGATCGGTGGCTGCTTTGTTGAGGGCATCCACGAGATGGGCGGGGGAGTCGGAGGGGAGGGTAAGGGCAAAATTTTTGTCGCCGATCATGTCCCACACGATTGCAAAGCGGAACTGCGAGGCCCGGCCTGATTTACGGAGCTGGCCGGCGTAGTGGCGGCTGCCCACGAGTCCATCGGGGCCATTCACGGGGTCGTTGGTGATTTCTACAAGGCCCTCCTCGCCGTCGAAGAACACGAGTTCCACCTGGGCGGCGAGCTCAGGTACTTTGGTGAGCACATGGGCCATTTCCAAGAGCGCGCCCGTGGAGGAGCCGGCATCGTTTGCGCCGACAAACTCCACTTCCGGCATGTACTTTGTGTCGTAGTGGGAGCCGATGATTGCGCGCTGGGTGGTCGTCGCGGCGGGTGTCCCGGCCTTGAGCGGGAAGCGCGCGACGATGTTTACGAACTTGAAGTTTTTTCCGGGGACGGGCGTTGCGACGAATTCCTGGCGCTCGGCTTCCCATCCAGCAGCCTTGAGCGTTTCGGCGATGTGGCGGCGTGCTTTTTCGAGGGCGGTGGTGCCGGAGGGGCGG
>JAYUWZ010000160.1:0-2013 GCA_043753265.1 Verrucomicrobiaceae bacterium | reverse complement strand
GAATGACGCCGAGGCGGATGCCACCCACCAGATTTCGCAGTTTGCCATTTTCGAGCACACGGGCGGCAATTCCTTTGGCCGCCATGCAATCGCCGAATTCGGGCTGCGTGGGGTAAATAACGTCTACGGCGATATCGCGCTGGGCGACATGAACAACGATGGGCAACTCGACATCGTCGGCACCAACCCTTTCGAGACTGGGATCACCATCTGGCCCATCGCGCTCGACAACAACAACGACGTCGTCACGACCTTCACTCCGCTGCTTTACCACTACTCCACGTCGAACACCCCCGATGCGGTTGCGATTGGAAATCTGAATGGTGACACAGGGGATAACTCGACGCCGAAGCTGGACCTCATCGTTACTCACGTGGGTGCATCACCGAATCGCACGGTGGATGTGTTTCTCAATGCGCCGGAACCGACGTTGCCGCCGGGCACGCCGAGGATTACCACGAGCCAGTGGCCCATTTTGGGCGGAGAACTCACGGGAACGGGTGCGCCATCGAGCACCCTGCGCTATGCAGCGATTGTAAATGGCAAGGCCACCGCGGTATTGCCGACCGGGCAGGTGATTTCGTCGCTTGGCGAGATTGTCGGCGTGGCGAGGAACGGCACCTACACGGTGACGGTGCAGGTGAAATCCGGCACGAAGTTCTCCACAAAAACGTTTTCCTTCACGGTGAATAATGTGGCCGAGCTCACGCCCGGTGCGGTGGCCTGGTGGCCGGGCGAAGATGCGGGGGGAGACATCATCGGCGGGAATACGCTGTTCTCGATGGCTGAGCCCGCATATGGCGAAGGTAAAGTGGGACGCGCATTCACGTTCGATGGCGTGGACGATTTTCTTTTCGCCCCGGACACCACCGGGGATCTGGATGTGCGGGGCAACATCACCATCGAAAGCTGGGTGCGACCTGCGGCGGATTCCAAAGGCATTCGCACCATTGTGGCGAAGCACGACTCCGCGGATGAAGATCTCACGTTCGCGTTGCGGCTCGAAGCGACGGGGCGGCTGTCTTTCGTCACACAACGAGCCACGGATAAAAAAGCCACGATTGTTACGGCGGTGGTCGGAACCGTGCCGAATGGCGAGTGGACGCATGTGGCCGCACGCGTGCGCGGAGTGGAGGTGACGCTGTTTATCAACGGCCAGGTGGTCGCGACGAAGTCCGTCCCTCCCGCATTCTTCCCGCCCTCGACCCTCACGCAAGCCGTGACAGTGGGCGCGACCTGCACCTCCCCCAACGGTGATCGGGCAAATTTCTGGAAAGGCGAAATCGATGAACTGACGATCTACCGCCGCCCGCTCGACGATGTGGAAATCGACCTCATCGCCAAAGTCGGCGAGGCGGGCAAAGACCGCTACGATGCCACACGCGATTTCTCCACCACCGCGCCCCCACAATCGGCCACTGCGCTGTGGAGCTACGGTTCCATGGGCTTTATCACATGGAATCCTGCTGCGTTCACTCCTTTCCCAACGCTCGATACGACCGGCACCGCACTGGACGTGTGGAAGACTGGCACCGCAGGCGGCCCGGAAGTGACACGCAACCGGCTCACCACACCCCACGCCACGTCAGGCACGACCGGTCAGCTCTATGCTCCCGGCCAGGTGGGGCAAAAACGAGGCAGCGACGGCTCCCGTTCCATCGTACGCTGGATCGCGCCCGCGCCCGGTCGCTACGCGGTGGCTGCGACATGGAAGTGCATTGATTTTGGCAGCATCGCTGCCGTCCCCAGAGTGTATCACGGTTCGAACATGATCTTCCAGTCGGGCACTGGAACCAATAGTTTCCTCGGAAATGGGGTGTCCTTTGCCCACACCATCGAAGTCGCCGCGGCAGGCGAGACGGTGGACTTCACGATCGATCAGGTTTTCGCCGACACCCGCGATACGGTGAGCCTTTTCGCCAGCGTCGTCGAGGTTCCGGAGTATGTGCCGGTCGTCACGCCGGAGCCGATTCAGGTCACCATCGACCTGCCGCTGCAGACCGGCAAACACTG
>JAYUWZ010000159.1:0-2014 GCA_043753265.1 Verrucomicrobiaceae bacterium | reverse complement strand
ATTCCCCGCAACCTCCGGATCAGTCGTCGGATACTCCACCTTCAGCGGCTCCATGTTGTTGTCCGCAGCGGCAATGAAGTCCGTCGGATCCTCAATGCGCGCAAGCGTGGCGTCGAAAATGAACATGTCCGGGAAGACGTTGTGCGTCACCGTCATCTTGCTGTTCCGCCCATAGCACATGCGCAAATGGGTCCCCGCAAAGGTGCAGTGGTCCACCCATCCCCACGAGCGAATGAAGCCCACACTCCCAAAATTCTCCGACGTATTCACCGATGTTCCCTGCGCATTAATAAAGTCGCAGTAGCGGAACACATTCTCCTGCGCCATCGAGTTGTACACCCGCACGCCACCCCATTTTGGAGGCCCCGTCTGCACTCCATTTTTGATCGGATCGCAATCCCCCGCGGCAATGGCACCCGGCACATGGCTGAAAGTGATCCGCCCCCCCGCGGTCCCCTGCGCAAGGATACGCCCGTTGATGGTCAGCCGCGCATTTTGATCAAAGTAGATCGCCGTCCCTGGTTGAATGTTCAGCGTCGTCCCAGCAGGCACACTGGCATTGGCCGTCACACGATACGGACCGCCAGCAGGCGTCCACGTGATGCTCCCGCCCGCTGCAACCCCGGCTCCAAAAGAAAGCGCCCCCATGTCGATGCGCGATCCATCCGCATCCGTCATAGCAGGGTCGCCAGTATCGCGCGCCGGCGAGCCCGAGGAGAGACGGTAGTCCCCCGAGGCAGTGGCGACAAAAAGCGGATCAATCCCGATATTTCCCGCCCCAGCCCACACGAATGGCGAGCCATCCAGCAGCGTCAGATCACTATACGTCACCACCGGGTTCCCGGCGGCGTAAGGCGCATCGATCAGCACCGGGCTCTGCGCCTGCACAATGCAGTTCTTTGCGATGATTGAAAGCGTCGCACCCGCATTGCTCTGCCCGCTTTTGTTCTGCGTGTAAAAGCCCGTGCTCGGCGTGTCGGGGTCAGGGTTGCTCGGCGGCACCGCATAGCCCCACGGCGATTGCGACGTGTCATGGTTCTCGCTCACGATGGTCACATTCGTGGCCACCACCGTGCGCGTGTCGGCATTTTGCGACTTCGGCACAATCGCCTTGTCGCAATTGATGATCTGCGTGCGCGTGATGGTCAGGTCGTTGTTCAACAGCGACATCCCCTTGTCCCAGCCGTCACGAAGAATGGAATCCTCCACCGTGATCGGCCCGCCGAGGCAGTCGAATACATCGTCCCCGCACCGCGCAAAGACGGAGCGCCGGATCACCACGCTGCGCCCGGCACCATTATGCACATACAGGCAGTCCTCATCATCCGGGGCTGGCGCATTGCTCTCACGATAGTCCGGCAGGATGCGCTGAATGTTCGAATCCTCGATGAGCAACGCGATTCCATTCTCCAGTTCCGGCCCCGTGATCATCCGCTCAATGAGCGAGCGCCGGATGTTCAGGTCGCACGTTCCGCTGCTATAGATCGCCTTCGCGGGTCCATCCGCGATCACACAGTCATCGAGATTCAGCGAAGTATTCGTAAGCCGTATCATCGGCCCCCGCCCAGTGTGCCCCACTCCGCCAGTATGGCCCGCATGGTTTAGCAGGGTATGGGAAAGCCCGCTGGGCTGCGCGGCGCTGAAAACCAGCCCGCCCCAGCGATCCGTTGCACTCGTGGCGGTAATCGTCACCGGCTGCGACAGCGTGCCAAAGGAATTCAACGTGCCGTTTACGATGATCCGTTTTCCAGCCGTGCTGCCCGCGGTCGCATCCCCATCCACGAGCACATGCGTGCCCGCTGCGATCTCCAGTGTCGCGCCCGCTGGCACCGTCACATCGTCCATCACCTGCACCACGCCGCTCCACACGGTCATTCCGGGAGGCAGCGCACCACTCGCCGTGGTGATCACCGGTGCCGTGGTCAGTGAGGTCAGCGCCTTCTGCGTGGAGAAATTCGCACCAGGTGCCGAATAACTCCCGGTCATCGTGAAGTTGCCCGGATCCGCCACCGGG
>JAYUWZ010000158.1:0-4517 GCA_043753265.1 Verrucomicrobiaceae bacterium | reverse complement strand
GGAGGGGGACAAGATACCGCTGGAGGGACTCCCTGCGGACGTGCAGTTCCGATTTCGCGTGCTTACGGACCACAATGGGATCGTATTCAAAGGGCGTTCGGCGGATGGCGAGCACCGGCTGGGGTGGGATTCGGATGATTTGAAATCCACACCGGAGGATCCCGCGGCGAAGAAGATCTATCGCGCGCAGCCGGACGGCTACTTTCCGCAAACGGGCCGATATTACCTTTCCGTGAAGGGGAGCCGGAATGGCAATACGGTCGCGGAAAATGTGACGCAGTTTGAGTTTACCAAAGCACCTCGCAAACCGCTGGTGCGACCGCCCGTATATGCGGCTTCAGTGGGCGGGACGGTGCCGCTCGCCAAGTCGATGCAGTCGGGCGCATCCATCCAGTATGAGCTGTGGCAGTGGAGCAAGGGGGAGGGGGTGAAGAAGCTGACCGACCTCAAGGATGGCGCGCGCATTGCCGTTGAGACGTTGCCTTCGACCATTCAATTTCAGTTTCGAGTGAATGCGGATTTTGACGCCATCACCTGCTCGTGGCGCTCGACGGACAGTGCGCCGGAATCGATCTGGGCGCACAAGGACGTTCCGCCCGCGAAGGCCGGGATGCAGAACATTTACCGCTCCTGCAATCTCGGCTTCTTCCCGCAAGTCGGTCGTTATGCTCTGGAGGTGAAGGCGGAGAAGGCGGGCAGGATTGTTTCGCAGGGCTGCATCAACGTCGAGTTGTTCAGCAACAAACCCATCCCGGTAAATACGTCGTATCTCGTGGGCAAGAAGGACTGGAAGGGCAACGCGATCACTTCGTCCAAGCCGGTTGTACTGGGGCCGATGAATGAGACGCCGGTCCTGAAGGACAATGACTATGCGTTTGCGCCGCAGAAGGCGTTTTCCGTGATCAACTGGGAGCGGTTTCCCGCATTCAGAATGCACCCGCGATTCCCGCTGGTATGGGCGTCCAAACGGTTTACGGACGAGCAGCAATTTGGCGGTCCGCTGAACCGGGGATTTACCACCCTGGCCATCATCGACAAAGAGCAGGACAACCTGCGAATCAGCGAGCGGTGCTGGTTTCACTACCCCGGCCAGGTGATCGGGATGATTGATACCCTGCTCAAAAAAGATCCGGTGAAGTATGCTGATCTGAAGGGATACAGGGATCACCGTTCCGCATTCAGCTCCCCGGAAAATGCCACGCTGCTGGGCAGGATGTGCTATGAGGGCTGGGGTGCGGCAGGCTGGGGGCCGTATGATCCCGGAATCTATGGATGGGATGAGGAGGAGATGTTTTCGTCCATCGCGACGAAGATGATGAAGGAGAATCCCGGAGACCTTCCGGAGCGCCTAATGAAGTATAAGGACAAGGTGCTGGCAGGGGACCCCGGTGCCATTCATGCGCTGCAGGAAGAGTACAACAAGGCGATGGCCGAGTTCGTGGGAAATACCTACAAGGGCGCGCGGCAGTCCGCGGCGGAGCGCGGACGAACGCTGAAAATCTGGCACTATGGATCGCGTGCGCCCGGGAAGGAACTCTTCATGCTTCTGGGTGGCCCGGAGGGGGCGGAGATTAATCCCAAGAGCGGCAAGTATCGCTACGAGGAAATCGATGGACTGAATGATTGGTTTAAGAAAGGGCGCACCATCGATTTCGATGCCACGAGCTATTCCCGCGAGATCGATTACTTTCACACGGACTTCTATTTTCACGTCACCTTTCCCGAATCGGCGAGCATGTATGAAAAGGACAAGAACGGCTACGTGCTGGACGACAAGGGGCGGCGGAAGGTGCGGAAGGACCTAATCACCGAGGAGGTTTACGGGGAGCCGACGAAGATAGGGCTGGAGGACTTCAAGTGGGGGCCGGTGTTTTTCAAGAGCTTCATCGCCAAGCAGGAGAACAACCAGTTTTGGTTCAACGGCGGCAAATACTACAAGACGCCCGGCACGCAAATCACCGACAAACAATTGCCTCCGTACATCCGGCCCGGCACGCAGGAAACGTTTGGAGAGATCGCGCGGCAGGGGTAGCGTCCGGTGAATCCCTACCTGGCCGAGGCCACGACCATCATTACTTTTATGACCGGGGCCGAGGGGCTCTTTGTGTGGGACGAACCGCGCAGTGCCAGTGCCGTGGGGCAGCCGTCGAAGCCCGGCAGGATGGAGACGTTTGGCGACCTGGAATTTGCCGTGAAGGGACTGCACCGGGTGTCGCAGTTCAACCGGCTTTTCGATGGCAGCTATTCGTTCATCCGCCCCGTACGCCATTACAATACGCACGACACCGATCACCCCGTGATTCGCGGTCTAGTGAGCGGGCAATATCTGCTGCTGGGGATGCTGAACCCTGGGCTTGACCCTGGCGAGAAGCAGGAGGTGGAGGTGTGGTACGACAGTCCTTATGCATCACGCGGGACAGGAAAGTGGGCGGGGAAGGCGGTCATCCAGGCCCGCAAGACGCATCTCTTTCAATGCAAGCTGCCGGCGCTTCCAGCGGGTCAGCAGTATGACCCGGACCGACTGTATTTCCGCTACACGCTTCAGGATGGGCGTCATACAGAGACCTTCACGGTGACGGGGAATTACGATGTGAAGTATCCTTTCCCGAACTGATGGGAGCAGCGTTTCCTGAGGGCCTGCTTTCCTGAGCAGGCATGGAAGCACGCGTACTGTCGACGCGAGTCTGCAAGCCACTGTTCCCCTGTTTTGCTTGGGGTGTGCCTTCGTTCGTAGTGCTATGAGATGATTTTCGAGGTGCGGATTTTATCGGAGCGCGGTCTGTGTGCGGAGCACAAGCCGCAGCGATGTCGACAAACCAAGTGACTCCGAGGATTGCGGGGCATCGTTCGCCATTGCACGCACTGCCAGTGCCTCGGGACTTGCTGCGGCTGGTGCTCCGCACACAGACCGCGCTCCCATCGCGTCCCGTGTGCTTCTTACTTTCCTCTGGACTTGGCGGTTCACTTTGGCTGCGGCTCCGCCGCGCTATCCCCACGGCTGTTCCACGGGAAGTGTTCCACAGCACCCTCACCTTTCTTCGTAGCATCGGTTGCCAAATCGCGCGCGTAACGCGAACCTTACACTCCTTTTGCCGATGTCCAAGAAACGACCTGCACTCACCATCACGCCGACACCCGGCACCATCCAGATTCGCGGTGCGCGGCAGAACAATTTAAAGGGGTTCGACCTGGAACTCCCGCTCGGCAAATTGATCGTCGTAACCGGGCCCAGCGGCTCGGGAAAAAGCTCGCTCGCCTTCGACACCCTCTACGCAGAGGGCCAGCGCCGCTACGTGGAAACGTTTTCGCCGTACACCCGGCAGTTTCTCGACCGCATGGACAAACCCAAGGTCGACGAAATCCGCGGCATCCCGCCCGCCATCGCCATCGAGCAGAGCAACAACGTGAAGAGCACGCGCTCCACAGTCGGCACGATGACGGACCTGAACGACTACCTGAAGCTCCTCTTCCCGCGCCTCGCATCGGCCCATTGCCCCGAGTGCGCCCGAGAAGTCCGCCCTGAGACCGCCCGTAGCATTTTGGAGCACATCATGTCAGGAGGGCAGGGGACCTTCACCCTTGGCGAGTCGGTGATGGTCACCTTCACCGTCCCCGCGCCCGCAGGCACCAAGCCGGCCGACTTCTTCTCATTTCTCCACCAGCAGGGCTACCTACGTGTGTGGCTCGAAGGCGCTGCCGTGCGCACCGATGAACCCACGAAAATCGCCCGCCTCCCCGCGCTCGTGCCCGTGGTGCAGGATCGCGTGACCCTCGGCGAGGAAGGTCGCGCCCGGCTCACGGAGGCCATCGAGACAGCGCTCCGCCTCGGCGGCGGAAAGATCGCGCTGCTCCACGGTGGCAAGGACTCCAACAGCCGCCTCACGCCTTTCTCCACAGGCTGGCACTGCGCCCACTGCGACATCGACATCACACCGCCCACGCCCGGCCTGTTCTCGTTCAATCATCCCCACGGCGCATGCCCCACGTGCCGCGGATTCGGCCGCACCATCTCCATCGATCTCATGCGCGCGATCCCCGACCGCTCGCTCACCATCGCAGGCGGGTGCGTGAAGCCATTCCAGACGGAGAACGGCGCGGATTGTCAGCGAGATTTGATGAGAGCAGCGCGCAATTCCGATGTCGCCACGAACGTTCCCTTCGCCGACATGCCGCAATCCGACCAGGACTGGCTCATTTACGGCGAAGACCACGCAAAGCCCGCCGCCAAGCGCCGCGGCGGCGAGGAACTTTCCAACGAGCAACTGTGGTATGGTGTATCGGGTTACTTCCGCTGGCTGGAATCGAAGGCATACAAGATGCACGTCCGCGTGTTGCTGAGCCGCTACCGCAGCTACACTGAGTGCCCCGATTGTCGCGGCACCCGCTACCAACCCGCCACCCTCAATTTCCGCGTAGCTGGCAAAACTCTTCCAGCCCTCCAATCCCTCCCGATCAACGAACTTCTGGCTCTTCTCACGTCTCACGTTTCACCTCTCACGTCCCACGAATCCAAAGCC
>JAYUWZ010000157.1:0-2018 GCA_043753265.1 Verrucomicrobiaceae bacterium | reverse complement strand
GAAGGAGTAGTGCTTGTCCTTCACCTTCCGCCAGGGTCGCACCGAGTTGCGCGCCGTATGGTGGAACTCCGCGGATGTGCCGCTTCCGGAACTGCCATGGGATGTGGCGTTCACGCTGGAGCGGAATGAATGGAATGGGAATGTGACGCCGCAAATGGACATCCGCGACGTACGGACGAGTGTGGTATAGAACATTTGCCAGAGCCGCTGGGGGCTTGAAGTATGCCCTTCGACTTGAGCCGCATGCGGACTGAACGTCCGCTGTTTTTCTCTCTCAAACTACTGTCATCCTGAGGGAGCTTTAAGCGACTCGAAGGATCCCGTGGAGTTCACGGTGAACCCAATACCATTGAATTCGAACGGGATCTTTCAGTCGCTTGAAGCTCCCTCAAGATGACAGGGGATAGGGAGGAAATACCGCGGCGCATCTCTTCAAATGCTGACGAGTTATCCGACAAAGATCGGGTGAAGCCATATCAATTTTGAAAATACTTTAACTTTCCCGTTGACGTTCTAATACAAAGACAATATCAAGCGTCTACTTCGAAACCAATGAAACCCATATCAACATATCAAAACCACATGCGACCGGCCGGATGGCTGCGACGCACTGGTATGTTGCAGGGCAATTCGCAGACCCAGATTACTGAATCCGCAGTCTCCTATGGGAGAAACGCATTTTGTGATCGCCCCGATTGCGGCAGCGGTAGCGAGAACCTCAACAAGGAGGCAGGCAGGTAGTTCACGACCACTCGTAGAACATCGTCTTTTTGACACCCTGCTTCGCCAATCCGGCAAGCAGGGTTCTTTGTTTTCAGACGATACACTCATTTCCAACGCGAATTTTCAAACGCGGTGCGCCGGCCGCCACACAATCCGGTGCCCAACCCAGCAACGACCCAGTAATACCAATTTAACGAATCCACTTCGTGGGCGATAAAAACCCTGCCGCCAGCAGCAACTGACGACAGGGTGGAATCGGTCACCAATCATCATCCAGTCCCCTTACGTGAAAAGCAGGGAGACGCTTGTGAGTTAGCAACCTAGTAATAGGTTCTCATATCATGGGTAATATGTCAAGCTAGTCGATAAGACACCTAGCTTACGGATGGTTATTGTCTGATTCCTCGCCTCGGATTTTTTCCAAATCAGAGGCTTCGCGCCGCCACCCTTTCCAGGGGGGCGGCGCATCCGGGAGGTGTGCCTGAAACACCGAAACAACCGCCGTGAAAACGTCCTGCGGGTGCGAGCTCCAAACCGAGCTGGCAGCGGTGTTTGTTCTTTTTTGTCATAACGAGCGGCGCGGGTGCGCACCATTTTACGCCACCCGCGCCGCTCCATTTTTTACTACACAGGGGCAGGAATCTGGAGCCAGGGGTCAGCGCATATCGGCGCGCCACGGAAAAGCTTCGGGTCCTGCCCCTCTTCACACGGCGGGCGCCAGCATGCGCAGCTTAGTCTCCAAAACTTTGCGTACTCGGGGCAGCACCGAGCCGCCGTGCCACTTTTATATACTGCGGGGACGCCAAACGGAATGGCACCGGCCTCATAAGCCGTCCCAAAGCGGGTTCGACTCCCGCCCCCGCGACCTCCGGCACGTCCCTTCGGGCTGTGCTCCGGACAGGCTGTCTCGCTCCTCTCGACTCCCGCCCCCGCGACCACTTAATAGTGAAGCACCGTGGCGATGGGCACTCTTCTCGCTAGTTTCTTCTTCATTGATGCACCCTGCACCCCTGGCCACCATTCTCGCTTCTCTCGTGTTTCTCACCGCTTGCGACAAGCCAACGGCATCGCAGCCATCAACTCCTCCCGAGAAGGCCAAGGCTGAGGAACCGCTCCCACCCGATTCCCTCGCCGCTGCGCGAAAGGCTTTTGCCACCAAGCTTAGCAAGACCACTCGCACCCATGATCCCCTCCCACCGCCGCCTGCTGGTCATCTCGAGCTCGTGAGGTATCCCTCTCCCGCTGGGAAACTCGCAGCTTACGTGAGCCCTCGCCCGGCAGACGGAAAAAAGCAT
>JAYUWZ010000156.1:0-2020 GCA_043753265.1 Verrucomicrobiaceae bacterium | reverse complement strand
GCCCCTTCACGGTCACCTTGAGGCTCGTGAGCAGATTGGCGGTGGAGGCAGGACTCGCGCCGAATTCGCCCGCGTCCACGCGGGCATCGAACGTGGAGCCACCGATCCCTGTGGCGTTCACGCCTGCGGCGTTGCCGAGCAGCGTCACATTCACCGCGCCGATACTGCCACGCAGCACGCCCTTGAGAGCGGTGCCTTTGGTCACAAACTGGCTGTCGAGGATGCCCGCGAGACTGAACCCCGTGGCTGTCTTTGCCGCCGTGAGGCTCACCGTGATTTTTCCAATCGACGCCGCCTCCACACTCACTCGCTCCATGCCGGTCATGTCGCCATTGAGTTTTGCCAGTTTCACCAAGAATCCGCCCATCCCGCCGGTCGCGCTAATCTCGTAGTCGAGGATCCCGCCCGCCGTGGATTTGATGAGCCCCAGCGGGCCATTCGTTGCGGTAATGTTGTGGCGGTTCGGGTCGCCGTCCGGGCTGGTGGTCGTGGTGCCGATGAACGAGAAAGCCGAGATGGCACCGATGGTGGGAGCGCTGAGCGAGCCCATGAAGTTGCCCTTCACCTTGATGCTCTTGAGCGGTGCGACCGAATTCACCACACCCGTGAAGTCGGAGTTCACCGTGAAAACGTTTGTCGCGTTGGCGACAGGATTCGTGAGGTTCAGCGTGCCTGCGAAATTGCCGTCGGTGATGATGACCGTGCCGATGCTTCCCGCCGTGATGCTTGCGCCCGCGAGAAATGCCTCGGCATTGAATACGCCGATGGCACCCTCGATTTCGCTACCGCTGCTGCCCCATGCGCCGTCCTGCACGGTCATCGAGCCGAGATTGGCCGTGGTGCTCTCACCGTCATTCTCCGCATCGATTTCCAGCACGCCAAAGAAATCCGCGCGCAAGACCTTGATGCTGCCGATGCTCTGGGTTGTGCGGATGAAGCCGTTGTTTTCCCACTGCCCTATAATCACCGTGCCAAGGCCGCCGCCGCCCACCCCGCCCGTTGCGCCATCGCCCAATACCTCAATCACCGCCTCGGCACCCACGTTGTCCACGGTTAGGTTTGGACGGTGGTTGTAGGTGTCAGGGATCGTGGTGTTACCGGGGATATTGTAAGGGAGATCCTGCCCGAGCTTGATGTAGGCATTTTGATTGAGATCGTCCAATCGAAGCGAGCGAGAGGCGCCGGTGATGAGCAGATCCGGCAGGGTATCGGCCACGCCATCGCCGAGTATGATGCCATCCGACAAAAAGAGTGAGCCGAGGTGCTGCTGCGTCTCGGTGGTGATGATGCGATGGATGAATGTCTCGCCCGCCCCAGTCCCAGTGGGCTTGAGCGTTATCGTGAGCGCGCTCGCGAGAGTCGTGCCCGTGATCTCGATGAGCGAGGCATTCGCGTAATCCCCCGCGCCGCCGAGAAGCGTGTACACCAATGCCCCGGGGCCCTTGAGTTGCAGAGTGATGAGGTCGCCATCCGCATCGTGGTAAAAGCGCGTGTGGGTGGCATCGGCGAGATTGGGGGGGCCGTACTCCACAAAGACCAGGTCGTAGCCCCCCTTGCTGGTCAGCGTTTTCTTGCCCGTGCCCACATCGGCATCGAGCGTTTTGATGAAGCCACCGGTGAAGAACACATTGCCGTCGAAATCCACGGCGAAACCACCGCCTACTGCGATGTCCAGACCACTGCCACTTTCTTCCTCGGAATCAAACGCATCGATGCGAAACGCGGATTGGAATCCCAGGGTCGCACCGTTGTAGCTCGCGACAAAGAGATTGTTGTCCGAGCTTCCCACCAGGCGGGCGATGCCGCTGGATGGATCAAAATCCACGGACAGGGCGTATTTGCCCACGGCCAGCACTGAGCCGCTGCCGTCGAGGTCCAGTCCCTCGATACGGTCCCCACCCGGACCTCCAAACCCGATGACCTTTTGTACGGAAAGCACGGCATCTAGCTTCACGATAAACGCGTCGCCCTCGCCGCTGCCTCCCGTCTCAATGAGGACGGGTTGCGCATCTACGGGGAG
>JAYUWZ010000155.1:0-4529 GCA_043753265.1 Verrucomicrobiaceae bacterium | reverse complement strand
GGATTGTGGTGGGCATCGCCATCGCGGGGATGACCTTCTTCCTTTTCGTGCACGAAAACGTGAGGCATCTTGCGGCGTTGCGTGCGATGGGGGCGAGCAATGTGACGCTCGCGGAGATGGTGTTTTTGCAGGCGTTCACCGTGGGGCTCATTGGCTTTGGGCTGGGCGCGGGGCTCACGGCGCGCATGGGCACGGTATTCATGGCAAAGGGGGAGCCGCCTTTTTATCTGCCCTGGGAGGTGCTGGCATTTACCGCGGCGGTGATTGTGTTCATCTGCCTTTTTGCAGCGTCGATTGGGCTGTTGAAAGTGTACCGGGCTGAGCCGGCGGTGGTTTTCAGATGAGCGATTCCCCTGCATCCAACGACAAGCAGCTCGCGGTGCGGGCGCGCGGGGTGACCAAAACGTTTGGCCGTGGTGACTCCGCCGTGCAGGCGCTGAAGGGAGTGGATTTTGATGCTTACTGCGGCGAAATGGTGATGATTGTCGGGCCGTCGGGCTGTGGCAAAACGACCTTCCTCAGCGTGGTGTGCGGGACCATGCATGCGGATGAGGGCAGCATCGACGTCTTTGGGACGGACTTGCTCCACCTTGGCACAGGCCGGCTCACGGCGTTTCGCGGGAAAAATGTGGGGTTCATTTTTCAGCAGTTCAACCTCATCCCGACTTGGAACATTTTGGAGAATGCGAGCATCCCGCTGCTGTTGAATGGGGCATCTCGAAAAACCGCGGAGAAAGAGGCGGCGAGGTTGCTCACGGAAGTGGGGCTCGGCCAGCGCTTGGGCTCGTATCCGCAGCAACTCAGCGGCGGGCAGCAGCAACGCGTGGCCATCGCACGGGCGCTTGTCCATGAGCCGCGGCTGCTCATCTGCGACGAGCCGACCGCATCGCTGGATGCGGCCTCCGGAAAGAAAGTGATGGAGCTGCTCAAGGCCACGGCCTGCCGCCCGGACCGTTGCGTCATCGTTGTCACGCACGACAGCCGTATTTTCCCATTTGCCGACCGAATCGCCGAGATGGAGGACGGTGCCGTAAAGGGCGTCCATGCCGCCGGCGAGTATCACGCCCAATACGTATAGCCATGTTGAAACGCCTGTTTTTCTGGATTCTGATTCTGGCCGCCATTGGCGGTTCGGTGCTCGCGGTGAAGCTCGTGCTTTCAGTACGCAAGACCATCGAGCCTGCGAAGCCTGTGGCCGAGCCCTCGAAGGCGCCATTCGTTGCGAGCATTGGCGCACGGGGGCTCATCGAGAGCGTGGATGAGAATGTGCGCATCGCCCCAGCGGTGGCTGCGCTAATCGCGGAGGTGCCGGTGAAGGTGGGCGACGAGGTGAAAAAGGGGGATGTACTGATCCGCCAGGACATTCGGGACCCCGAGGCGATGGTCGCCGCGCAGGGAGCGGAGATTGCCGCGTTGAAGACCCAAGTGCATGAGGCGGAGGTGGCGCTCGCGGACAAGCGGGACATGTTTACGCGCATCGAAAAACTCAGCGCTACCAAGGTGGCGAGCGAAGAGGAGAAGCAGCGCGTCATGTTTGCCGTGCAGACTGCCGAGGCGCAGCTCGCGACCACGAAAGGAAAAATCGCCAGCGCGGAGGCAATGCTCAACCGCACCCAGGTGCAGCGCGACTTGCACATCATCCGCGCGCCGCGCGATGGGCGCATCCTGCAGGTGAATACCCGCTCGGGCGAATTTGCGGCGCCGGGAGACAAGGACCCGATGATCCTGCTCGGACAGGTGAACGAACTGCAACTGCGCGCCGATGTGGATGAGGACAACGCCTCGCGAGTCCGCGAGAAAATGCCCGCCGTGGCGTTTATCAAAGGGCGCCGGGATCGTGAGATCCCGCTCACCTTCGTGCGGATCGAGCCCTACATTTTGCCAAAAAAATCGCTCACGGGGGAGAGCAGCGAGCGGGTGGATACGCGGGTGCTTCAAATCATCTTCCGATTTGAACGCCCAAAGGATCTGAGCCTGTATGTCGGGCAGCAGATGGATGTGTTTCTGAACGCGGAGTAATTCTGCTTCTTTGAAAACGCAGCTCTGGCGATTGATTGCGGGAAGCCAGCAATGACATTTCTCGAGCCGTTGATGATGTGGGGGTTCACCGCCCTGGCGGTGCCTGTACTGATTCACCTCTGGCAGCGGCGGAAAGTCATTCAGGTGCGGTTTAGCACCCTTCGTTTTTTGAAGGTGGTGGCGGCTAAGACCAGCCGGTCGGCCAAGATTGAAAACCTGCTACTGCTTCTACTGCGCTGTCTCATTGTGGCACTGGTTGCGTGGGCGGCAACGCGGCCGGTGCTGACATCGCGTGACACGAAGCTGCTCGGTGGCAATGTGCCGCGCAGCGTGTTGCTGCTGGTGGACCACTCGATGAGCATGAACTACCGCTCTGGCGAGGAGACCCGGCTGGAGCGTGCAAAGCTGCAGGCGCATGCCGTGGTGAACGACCTGAAGGAAGGCGATGAGGTCGCGGTGATGGCAGTGGGGGACCGGGTGAAGATGCTCATTGCCGAGCCATCGGTGGATCACAGCGCGGCGCATGCGGCAATCGATGCAATCCAGTCCACCGAGTTTCGCACCGACCTGGGTGCAGGCCTGCGGGAGGCGCGCAAGGCGCTGGCCAAGACGACGCACGGGGAGCGGCAGATTTTTCTATTCACGGATAGCCAGGAGGGCGGCTGGCAGTTCGATCACGCGGCGGTCTTCGATGAGCAATGGAAACAGACCGCGCTCAAGCTCATCGTGGTGCGGCCCGACGAGGTGGGAGCGGTGAATGCGGCAGTGACCAATGTGCGCTTTGACACGCCCTTTGCGGCGACGGGGAGCATGGTGCGCGGCGTGGCCACGGTGGAGAATTCCAGCGACGCCGTGCGTCTCGATGTGCTGGAGGTGCGCACGGGCACGGACAAGGTGGCACAGCGCCCTGTGGAGGTGGCGCCGAATAGCTCGCAGGAGGTCACGTTCGATTTCACCGTGCCCGCGCTGGCAGACCGCTGGTTGCAAGGCTCCGTGCAACTGGGCGGGGACAATCTGGCAGCCGACGATCGGCGCTATTTCCTGCTCGGCGTCTTTCAGCCGCCACGCGTGCTCATCGTGGAGCAGGCGGCTGGGCCGGAGAAGGCGAGGCCCGGTTTCTTTTTGCGAAAGGCGCTGTCCGCGGGTGTGCGATCCGCACCGATTCAGACGTGCACGCCCGGGGAACTGGACGACCTCTCTATCGACTCATTCAGCGCTGTGTTTCTCGCAGGCGTACCGCAGGTGAGTGATCGTTCCTCAGTGCGCATGGAGCGCTATGTGCAGAGTGGTGGCACGGTGGTGCTTTTTCCCGGCGACCAGACCGATCCGGCGAGCGTTGAGCGTCTGGCATGGATGCCTGCAAAACCGGGGCCAGCGAGGGAACTGCCGCAGGGGCGGCTCGTCGTGCGCGCGCTGGAGCCGCAGCATCCGCTTTTCAATAATTCTTGGGACGCAAACACGCCATTCCCCGCACTGCCCCAGCGAAAGCTGTGGGACTGGAAGCCGGGGCCTGATGGGCGGGTGCTGCTGAGTATCGGAGAAAATATCCCCTTCATCATCTTTGGCCAGTTGGGAGCGGGGCGGGTGATGATTGTGAATGCCTCGCCGGATCGCGCGTGGGGGGATTTTCCGTTGACGACTGCATTTCTACCGCTCGTGCAGCAGATTGCGCGGCTCAGCGTGGCGCGCACGGGACGGGATTCGAATCCGATTGTGGGTGATAGTGTGCCCGTGCCTCCCACCGTCCCGCGGGATCAGGCGCTAACGCTAAAAACGCCGCGCGGCGATACCCAGCCGGTGCAGGCGGGCGCGCCGTTGCTGGAGCGCGCGGAGGCACCGGGCTTTTACGAATTGGCGAGTGGAGCCGAGGGGCTCGTGCATCAATTTGCGGTGAACGTGGAGGGGCGGGAGGGCGTGCTCGCACCGATTTCCAACGAGGCGCTCGCCAAGATCGTTGCGCACGAAAATGTGGCGGGGCTCGATGATCTGAAGCGCTGGCTGGAGGATGCGCGCGGCCAGGCAAAGCTCTGGCCCATCCTGCTTCTCGCCGCGCTGCTGGTTTACGCCATCGAGAGCGTTTACTCAAACCTCCTCGCGCGCCGCCGGGCACAGGGCGATGAGTCGCACATCCCGACCGGCCGCCTCAATAAACGCCGCATGGGGCAGCCTTTCCGGGCGGGGGCGGGGAGTGCGGAGCCGGAGAAGTTGGAAGTAGAGAAATGACGAATGACGCATTCGGATGGCCTCAATAGCGCCTGCGGAAGAAGTACCAGACGCATATGCCGATTCCCGTGAAAATCACACCTATACCCCCGACAATCGTGGATGCGAACCATGAGCCAAACCAAGTGTCGACATGGGCGGTCACTGGATTTCCGGGGTCGATTCGCAGCGGCACTTTTTCCCCGATTTTAGAGCGGTTGCCGAAAATAATTTCCGGTTCGTGAAAGAATTTGCTTGTACGGCGGATCGGTTTCTGATCTAGGCGTCTGGTTGCCAACGGAACTACT
>JAYUWZ010000154.1:0-2027 GCA_043753265.1 Verrucomicrobiaceae bacterium | reverse complement strand
GTGCAGCAGGCCGGCAGTGGGCATGTCCCGGGTCGCGCCCACCACGCCTCCGCCATTGATGACCAAGTTTGGAATACCGCCGCCAAAAGACGGCGCCAATGCACAAGCCGCCCCACGTAGCACGAGGCTTACGGTATGGATCTCGATGTTCGACATGCTGATCGTTCCCCCGCTGATCACATCCGCCGCAGCCGCATTGCCCGCGCCGGTCTTGATCAGCCTCAGGCTCCGTCCCGCCGCGTCCTCGGCGATGGCCACGGCATTGTTGAACACCAGGTGTGACCCCACCACGCGCGATTCGATCACTGCGTTGCCGCGAATGGACGCGGTATCCGCAAAGCCCGTCATGTAGCTGTTGTTGCCACCAATCGCGATCCGGTGATCGCCCATGGTCAGCGTGCCAAGGTTGAACAGGTGACCCGTACCCGCCGCCGTGGTCGCGCGAATCGGCGCGATGATATTGATCGCCCCGCGCTGCGTGGTGGTCACGGAAACCTCGTTCTCCGTGTAGTCCTTCACATTCGCGGCCGTCGCGTCGGAGTCTCGAAAGTCGAACGTGCTGCCCCAGCCGGCGAATTCGACGTCCCCGTTTGCCATCAGCTTGCCTGTGTCCACCACCACATTGGCGCGCGGGTTGAATTCAATGTTGGCATTCTCCAGCAGACGAAAGGTGCCATCGAAGGTCGAGGCCACTGCGCGCTGGATCACCAGCCTGCTCGCGCTACCCGCATTCGTGCCCGGCAGAATGTTCAGGGTGCCCGAGCCGGCCAGATCGGAGTTGATGAAGACGTTTCGCGAAGTCTGCGGCGCGAAGTAGTCGCGGTGCATGATGGTCGTGCTGCCCTCGATCAGGAGGGTATTCGAGGGCACCGGAGTGGTTGCTCCCTGGTTGCGCATGCCGATTTCATGGCTGGCATTGGCAAAGCCGATGATGGAGCCCGTAGTGGCAATCACGAGGGACACGTCGAGGTTCGCCACAGCCCCGCCGTTGTTATAGGTCAGCGCCAGCACGCCTCCATTGCCAATCGTGAGCGTGTTGGTGGCACCCACATTCGTGCCCGTAATGCCTGCAAAACGCGTGTTGGCCGTGGTCACGCCGCCCTGGTTGCGGCTGAGCTCAAAGACCCCCTTCTCCACCACGATGTCGCCCCCCAGCGTGTTGTTGTCCGCCATGGCGCCGCCAATGCTCAGGCGGCCCGCACCGCGCTTGGTCAGTGTCGCCCCCACCGAGTTTCCGATCTGCCCCAGGTCATCCAGGTTCATCTGCAAGTAGCCCGCGGCCACATTGTAAGCCCCGCCACCCGAGCCGATGGTCACATTCTTGTGGTTGGTCTCGGGGTTGTTTCCCGCGCCGAGGATTTTAAGTTCGCCTCCATTGGTCAGCAAAATCGATTTTGTCGTGGTGCTGTATCCCAGCGCGAGCGAATCGCTGCGCCCAAAGAGCTGCGTGCCACCAACCCCGCTATACTGCGGCGCCACACCCTCCCCGCGATAGACAAGCGTCGAGCCCGCGCCATCGACAGTGATTCCCCCCAGGTAGGGAGACTGCACATTGGTCAGAAACAGCGAGCCGCCCCCCATGAGCGTGAGCCCGGCAGAGCCCCCATAGGCCGCATGCATCGTCACAAACTTCCCGGCATCCACGTTCACCGTTCCCCCGGAGTTCATCAGCACGAGATTCGTCCCATAGGCACCGAGGGAAAAATTTTGCTCAAAGTCCAGGCTGTTTACGCTCTGGACAGCGTTCAGATGAATGGTTCCCGGCGTCCCCAAGCCGAACGTAAGGTCGTCAAACGCCAATGGCAGCACGTCCGAATCCCAGTTAAGGGGGTCGTTCCAGTTGAGCCCATCCCCCGGGGTGGGCCCCGTGGTGCCGGTCCATATCACCGGTGCTGCCGCTGCTTCTCCCAGCCCAAAGACGGCCAGGCTTGCGAGCGCGAGCCGGCGTGAGAGGGTGGCGATAAATGCCTGGGTCAGACCGAGTTTTTTGGACTTGGCCATGGCGTTGCGACGAGACAAGGATGCGT
>JAYUWZ010000153.1:0-2028 GCA_043753265.1 Verrucomicrobiaceae bacterium | reverse complement strand
CACCACGGTGATGATGAAGGCCTTCTCCGTGGAGAGGGTGCCATCCGAAACTGCCACGCGCACTGCGTAGCTGTCCTGTGTCTCGAAATCAGCAGACTCCGTGAGGGTGAGGCTGTTTCCGCTGATGCTGAACTTGCCGTTGTCCGTGTCGCCCGCGCCCGCCACGAGCGTGAAGGTGAGCGAGTCGCCCACGTCGTCCACTGCGGAGAGGGACCCCACGGTGAAGTTCGGGATGTTGTTTTCCGTGACGCTCGTATTGGACAGCGCGAGCGTGGTGGGTGCCGAGTTGGCAAACACCGTGTCGGCGCGGAAGGCGAGTTGCTGGATGCGCGTATCGAACTGCACCGCCGTGTCCGCTTGATTGTAAGCCGTCCCCGGGGTTGCGTGCCGTTCGACTAGGTAGTCCTGAAAGGCTTTCTGCTCGCCGAGCAGGTCGCCGGCGGTGATGCCGACCGAGGTGAACGTCGCATTCGCCGTGAAGTCCAGAGCCTCGTTTACTGGCGCGGAGAGCGTGCCATTGGTGAGCAGGTAGCGGAAGTTGTCGGCATTGGCCTTGATCGGGTATCCGTCGCCGCCATTAGCGGTGAAGTTCAGGCACACGACCGGGATGACCGCTTGCGCACCCGGCAGCAGGGCGCCGTCCTGGGCGATTTTGGAGACGATGTTCCCGAAATCGTCCACGAGCGCGACGTTGCGGACCTTCTGGCCTGCGGGGAGTGCGCTATTGTACGAAAAGCGGAGGTTGCCGATTTGCGCGTAGCCGCCGTTCTGGTTTGCCGGTCCGCTGCTGAGGCCCGCGGCAAAATTCAGGATGTTCAGGAGCCCCTGCGGATTGGTGTCAAACACCATCATCTTGTTGTCGAAACGCAGCGCATTTTCGATGTCGAGCTGGGAGATGGCACCGGCGGGTTTTACCACCGTTGCGAGCGGCGGAATCTTGACGCCGTTTGCATCGATGGAGCCCACGGACGCGCGGAGACCGCCGCCATTCTTGAGCGAGAAAACGCCGCTGCCAGCCGCAGGCAGACCGAGTGCCTGCTTGGCCTTGATGATGTTTGCATCCGCGCTGACGTTGCCGAAGTTCACCTCCTGCGTGCGGCCAAATACGCGGTCGCCTTCCATATACACATCCGTGTAGCCGAAAACGTTGCCGTCCTTCGTGACGATGACGCCGTTGATGGCGTTCACGATGGCCTGTACCTTCGAGCCGATGACGCTTCCCGCGATGATTTGCGCGGCGGTGTCGGTCGTACCGTATGCGGTTTGCAAATTCGCCTCAGTCGAGGCGTAGGCGCCGTTGATGACGGGGTTCAGGCTGGGAACGACGATTTCGCCGTTCGCGTCGAAGTCCACCACGAGACGTCCCAGGTAGCTGTATTCCGTATCCGTCGTGACGATGAGCACCGGCTTGCCGTCAAGGCCCGTGGTCATGATCGGGTAGGTGTCCGTGGGGATGAAGTCCGCGCCATGGCCATTGAAGCCGTGGGGCACGTCGGTCGCGTCGCCCAGCCGTTCGTGGCCGCCGCCGGCGACCATGATGTCGATGCCGGAAACCAAGCCTGCCAGCGCCTTGTTGCGGGCGAGATCGTCGAGCTGGTCCACCAGCACGACCTTGTTCACGCCCTGCCCCTGCAAGGCGGTGATTGCGGCCTGCAAGTAAATCGCCACTTCCTGGAGGTCATCCGTGGCCGGATTGGCGTCGTCCTTCGGCACGGTGCCGTTGGGCGAAGACTTGCTGAGGAGCTCAAAAGTCGTGGCACCCACGATGCCGATCTTCTCGCCATTTTTGGTGACTACCGCGTAGGGCGCGATCTTTGCCTTGATGGCGGAGGTCTCCAATCCCGCAAAGGCATTCGTGCCGGTGCCGCCGAGCGTGGCGTCGGCCAGTCCACGGAGGGAGCTATCCGCGGAAAAGTCCAGGTTGGCCGTGATGAGCGGGAACTGCGCACCGACCCACGCGCCCGAGGGCGCGATGGCCGCCTGGAGCACTGGCGAGCCCAGGTCGTACTCGTGATTGCCCAGGGCCGA
>JAYUWZ010000152.1:0-2028 GCA_043753265.1 Verrucomicrobiaceae bacterium | reverse complement strand
CGCGATGGTTTCCACCTTGTCGTCCGTGCTCGCCAGCATGCGCGCGGCGGATTGCATGCGCAGGTAAATGACGTGGTGCATCGGGCTGCGCCCCAGTTCGCGGCGGCAGAGCCTGCGCAGGTGCTCGGTGCTCATGTGGCAGTAGCCCGCGAGCCGCTCGAGCGACCAGTCGTCACCCAGGCGTGCCGCGACGTGCTCCCAGAGATGGCCGAGGCGGTCATCCTTCTGCCACGGGCGGGCAAAGCGCAGCACGTAGTGGTGGATCACCTCCACCCAGTGCGCGTGGGTGGTGGGCGCGGTGCGGGATTGCATCTCGTTCCAAAGGCCCATCACCGCGTGGCGCAGGGGCTGGGGGTCGAATTTTGCGAGCGCGGGGGAGCTGCTCGACATGACCGGCTTTTGATCCGGCGGCTGCTGGTAGCGCACCCATGCAATCTCCCAGGTTTTTCCCGGCTCGGTGTGAAATGCCAGGAGCGCGTGGGGTGGGGCGATGGCGGCCCACCCCTCCTTCACGAGCTGCCAGCGGCCATCGAGCAGCAGGCGGCCCGAACCTCCGAAGCACGCCATCATATAGGTGCCCGAGAGATCCATTCGGATCATCTCGAATGGCGGCGCGGAGAGCGCGATGGCCACATGGGCGATGTGGTGGTTGTTCAGGGCGGGGCAATCGCGAGCGGCGACCTTGTAAAGCTGGGTCTTGTCGCCAAGCGTGCTGGTTTCGGAGAGTTGTTCGGGTTTCGCAGACACTTGGGTCGTTTAGCATGGGGTTTCACCATTGCCAGCGTCCTCTCTCCACATCCTAATACCGAAATTCCATCGCTTGCCCTTCAAATGTCCGGGAGGCATGCTGGTAGACCGTCCATGCGTTTCCCACTTTTAGTCGCCATGCTGCTCACGTCCTGCGCTCTCCACGCGGAGACGGTGACCTTTCGCAATGATGTGCAGCCGATTCTCGCAAAGACCGGGTGTTCCTCGGGCGCGTGCCACGGCGCGGCGGCAGGGCAGGGGGGCTTCCGGCTTTCTCTGCGCGGGTATGACGATGAGGGCGACTACCTGACCCTCACTCGCGGCGCTTTCGGGCGCCGGGTGAACCTCTCAGAACCAGGGAAATCGCTCATTTTGCTCAAGGCCACGAGTGCCGTGCCTCACAAGGGGGGCGAGCGCTTCAAGGTGGATTCGCCGGAATGGCGCGCGATTGCGGATTGGGTTGCCAATGGCGCAGCGGGGCCGGCGGCGGAGGATGCACGGGTCGTGCGCATTGCCGTGGAGCCTGCGCGCGTCCGCCTCGCACCGGGAGAAAAACATCAGTTTTCCGTAAAGGCGCATTTTACTGATGGCTCGGTGCAGGACGTGACGCGGCGCGCGAAGTTCACCGCGACCAACCAGAGCGTGCTCAATGTGGACGACAACGGAATGGCCTCGGTGGTCGGTAACGGAGAGAGCGCGGTATCCGTGTGGTATTTGCAGAAGGTCGCATTTGGCACGGCCACGGTTCCCTTTCCCAGCAAGGTGGAGGAGGCCGCCTACACCGCTGCGCCCCGCCGGAACTGGATCGACGACCAGGTGCTGACCAAGCTGCGCGAACTGAGCCTGCCGCCCTCGCCCCGCTGCACGGATGGCGAGTTCATCCGGCGCGCATCCTTGGACACGATCGGGGTGCTCCCGACGGCTGCCGAGACGCGCGCATTCATTGCCGATACTTCGGCGGACAAGCGCGACCGGTTGATCGAGGCGCTGCTGAAGCGCCCTGAGTTTGTCGACTACTGGACCTACAAGTGGAGCGACCTGCTGCTGGTGACGAAGCGCAAGCTGCCGCTCCCCGCGATGTGGGCCTACTACAAGTGGATCCGCGATCAGGTGGCCACGAACACCCCGTGGGATGTATTCGCGCAAAAGCTGCTCACCGCCCAGGGGAGCACGCTGGAAAATGGCGCGGCGAATTATTTTGTGATCACGCCAGACCCTCGCGACCTCTCGGAGAAAACGGCAGTGACCTTCCTGGGCATCTCAACGAACTGCGCGAAGTGC
>JAYUWZ010000151.1:0-2031 GCA_043753265.1 Verrucomicrobiaceae bacterium | reverse complement strand
AGGTGAGCGTGCTGCCGGGCACGGCCTTCAAGCCGCTCGTGTATGCCGCCGCGTATGAAAAGGGATTTTTCCCCGGCACCGCGCTGAGTGATTCGGTGATGGATAACACGAAGGTGATGATGGGCGGCACCACCGGCATCCTCGGTGAATGGGGCCCGGAACGCGCCGACAACCGTTTCGAGGGCACCATCTCCGCCCGCGAGGCGCTCGTGAAATCGAAGAACGCAGCGACGGTGCGTCTCGGCATGATGACGGGCATTCAGGACGTGCTGCAGCTTGTGGAAAACGCGGGCATCAGCGCGCAGCTCGCTGCGTATCCCAAGACGTACCTCGGCGGCAGCGAAATCTCCCCCATGGAGCTCACGCTGGCCTACACCATGTTTGCAAACGCCGGTGCCCGGCCGGACCACCCCTTCATCATCGCGCGCATCGAGGACAAGCTCGGCAACGTGCTCTACGAGGAAAAACCGCAGACCGTCCCGGTCATAAAAGACACCACCGCCTACGAAGTCCATGACAGCCTCCGCCAGGTGCTCGACATGGATGGCACCGCGGAGCGCGCCAGTTCGGAGCTGGGTCTGAAGAAATACCCGCTCGGGGGAAAGACCGGCACCGCCTACAATTTCACCGATCTGTGGTTCATCGGCTACAGCAGCGAAATCACCTGCAGCGTGTGGATGGGATTCGACCAGGTGCGCGGCAGGCAGAAGAAGCCCATCTTCCGCGGTGCATTCAGCAAGGACCTCGTGCTGCCGATGTGGGCGGATTTGATGAAGGCCAGCTTTGCCAATCATAAACCCCAGGAAATCATCCAGCCCCGCGGCATCCTCCGCGTGGAGATCTGCCGTCTCAGCGGTGGCCTCGCCTGCGAGAAGTGCCTCGAAAACGGCGTGCGCACCACCTACCAGGAAATCGCCACGGAAGCCCAGGCCCCGCGCGATCCCTGCCCGATCCACAGTGGTATCACGCCCAGCGCGATCTCCTCGGCGGCGGGAACAGTCCCAGGCGCGATGGTGCCCCAAATCATCCGCCGCGACGTCGAGCATCAGGCCCTCGTGGCTGTCACCTTGAAGGAGCCCACAGTTCTCGGCGTGGACCCCTACGGCTCTGCTCTGGCTGTCAACCGCGCCCGCGAGCTTGCGGGGGTGGGGAATGCCCAGGCGCCGCTGATCACCAGTGACACTGTCCCATCCGGCGACCCAATCCTGCCCGCAGCCAATCTGAATCTGCCCGCCCCGCGCCCCATGGTAGTCCCGCCCACGCCCAGCAGCGACGTGAAGTTGGATGCGCCGGAGCCGATTAAGTTTAATTAGGCGAGGATGAGCGATGAGCGTTTTGTTTGAAGCGTTCAAACTCCGCTGTGAATAATAACTCTCAATGGCAGCAATTTCCAAACGGAGATACTTCACCGTAGCGGCTTTACTGATCCTTGCGTTCAGCACGCTTCTATACTGGTTTTATCCCGCCTCCAAGCCCCTTGCTTTTGACGGATTCAAGCTCGCCCCAACGTTTGATACGGTAGGTGGGCAAAAATACCTTCATTTCAAGGTTTCCGGAAGTTTCACGCTTCCTGAAGGTGGAGCGAATGAAGATACCAGTTTTACGACCGTGCATTTTGATCCTGTGAAGTTCAATGGGGAGGAGGGGTACGAATACACGCTCGATTTTAACAGTGGAAACAGGAACAAAGTCTGGTTTTCACGTATACCAAAAGAAGGTGAGTATAGGGTTCGCATCAGCGCGAACTTGAACAAGAAGGAGCAAAGACCCTTAACATTGCAGTTTCCTCCGGTGAAAAAGGTTACCTATCACGTGCTGAAAGGTGGTGTTCGGAGTGAGGCTCAAACGAAGCTCCAGATAACCTTTGAAGAGGCGGAGGAGATCGAGGTTCGGATGCGGTTGGCTCCGTAATGCCCCGCAGTCGGACTTTGAGGAGTGATGTGAGGGGGCTAAGTTCACTTGTAAAATCGTCAAAATTCGCGGGGATTTAATCGGAGCGCGGTCTGTGTGCGGAGCACCAGCCGCAGCAAG
>JAYUWZ010000150.1:0-2031 GCA_043753265.1 Verrucomicrobiaceae bacterium | reverse complement strand
TGGTGAACAGAAGCAACATTTTCCAAGTCACAGGGTTGATCATCCACTTCACGGGTGCCCCGGGCTTGCCAGCCTGTGCCGCCTGCCCTTATTTCCTCTTTTATGTATCGCCATCTCCTCTTCATCGCATGCGCCGCCACCCTGGCGGGGACTGCGATCGCGCAGGTGATGCCGACGGCTCCAAAGGAACCGCCTCCCCTCTCGGAGCAGATAACCCCTTTCTCCGTCTGGCTCGATTTCAACGTTCTCTCCAAGCCGAATGCACCCCAGGTGGCGCTGCCCATCTGGTTTGAGTCCTTCCATAGCGACACGGCCAAGGCGCAGGGGCCGACGCCGCCAAAGACCACCTTCCGTCTCCGGCTGCGCAAGATGCCGGACCTCCATCGCGAGTTGCTGCTCAAACTCTATTTCAACGATCTGCCCGACATGCTTCCCGAGGTCTCGGCCTGGAGCGAGGCGGGCAGGCAGCGTTTCCGCAGCACGCCGCTCGGCAATGGCGTGGGCCTGCCCACCCAGGAGAGCGTGGTGGTGCCACTGGATAATGCGGATTACGTGGACATTGAGGTGGCCGGGGATGGCTCCAGTATTCGCGGCGCGTTCGTGAGTTCGCTCAAAGAGGCACTCACCCGGCAGGCCAATGATTTCCATGCCCCCGCAGCCTTGGTGGACCCCTTTGGCGGTGCCGCACCGGCGATTGCCGACGAGGAGGACAAAAAGCTATTTGGCCGCGTGAAGGCCATGGTGGACCCGGGCATCGTGCGGCTCTCGCAGAATGATGGCACCGCTGCCGACTGGGCGTTCGACCTCTCCCAGCAGCCGCTTATCACCGTGGTCACTTTTGAGGTGCTGAATGCCGACATGACCGCGCTGCCGGTGGTCGTGGCCAATGACGAAGCCCCGCAATTCGCGAGTGTCCAGTGGCCGGATTTGGCGGATCCCGGCTTTCGCGGCGAATCCCGGCCGCTCGAGCCCTCCATGCGCTTTCAATACAGCGGCTGGCTCCGTGCGCAGATGGTCATTCCCGGCCACGTGCTGCGCTCGGGATTGAACAAAATCACCATCGGCATGTCTGAAGACAGCGGGCCGATCGCAGTGCGCAATGTCGAGTTGCAACTGAAGCAAAACTGGAAACATTTCGACTATATCCTTAGCCCTGCAAATCCATGAAAACTCTCGCAACTCTCAAACGCCTGCAATCCCGGCGCTCCACCGCCGCATTCACCCTGCTGGAAATCATGCTCGTGGTCATGATTATCGCCATCCTGGCCGGCTCAGCCATTTACCTGCTGCGCGGAAACCTGAGCATCGCCCAGGAAGAAGGCCGCGTGCGCCCGGATCTTCAAAACATTCTCACGCAGCTCAATATTTACGAGACCCTCAACGGCGCGCCGCCATCGTCGCAGCAAGGCATCCAGGCCCTCGTGACCATGCCGAGCGGAGACCCGCAGCCCCGCCGCTGGCGCCAGTTGATTCCCATCGTGCCACAGGACCCATGGGGAATGCCCTACCACTACCGCTATCCCGCCACGAAGAGCAAAGACAGCTACGACGTCTTTTCCTCGGGCAAGGATCGCACGCCTGACACGGCGGACGACATCGGCACCTGGCAGCTCTAATCCGCGGTCACACACGTGACCCGCGGGGAGATTCAAATCGTCGTTTTTCTCGTGCTTGCGCTGCTCGCTGGCGCGACGGTGCGGTGGTTTCGCAATAGCGACGCGCGGAGCGTGCAAGCGCCGCCCGGTGAGGTATCCCCTGCCCCGGGCTGGGCCAAGCCGCCCTATGTTTTCAAATCCGCCAAGGAAGCGCGGGAGGCCCAGTCAATGTCGAAGTGACGTGAATAGCACGGGTCGATGTCCTTTCCTCGGGAAAGGATGGCACGCCGAACACAAAGACGACAGTGGGTGGGGTTCGGGCGTGATTTAAAGGGCGGTATGTGAGGGTCGCCGGGGACATTCCAGATAGATCTCCCTACCAGACGACGAAAATTCCCGCCCACTCTCCAAAGCGGCAGAGGGCTGCCGCACTCCA
>JAYUWZ010000149.1:0-2032 GCA_043753265.1 Verrucomicrobiaceae bacterium | reverse complement strand
GGCTCACCCAGAATGCGCGCGACACCGACGACTACACCGGCATCATCAATGTCACTGGGGCCATCGGCGGGTCCAACCAGACGTTGATGAACCAATACATCAACGTGAGTTCGTGGCTGCGTGCCACCATCCCGGCCGCACTCTATGGCACCGTGGACAACTACCTCGGCTCGGGCGGCGGGCAGCACAACGCGCTCATCTATTTCCCGCCCGGCCAGAAAGGGCTCCTCATTCCGTGGGATCTCGATTTCCTCGACCAGAGCAATCCCAACGCCGCCAATCTCACCAATGGCGGAGACCTCGGAAAGTTCCTCTCCAACGGCGCATGGAAGCGCATGTACTACGGCCACATGCTCGACCTTCTGAACCGGTCGTTCAACACCAGCTATATGAACACCTGGGCCACGCACTACTCGCGCTTTGGCACTGATGACATGGTCGGCTCGGTGAGTTCCTACCTCACTCCGCGTGCATCGTTCGCGCTTTCGTCCATCAATTCCGCCATCCCGAACGTCCCCTTCACGCGCACCAGCGCGGCCACTATGTCGGTTGCCACGCCCTTCGCAACCATCACGGGAGACGGGTGGGTCAACATCGCCGAGATCCGCCTGCAAGGCAGCGCCGAGCCGCTTGCCGTCACTTGGACAGACGATAACTCGTTTACCCTCCAGCTTCCCGTCACAGTGGGCACCAACGTCCTCTACACGCTCACCGCCTACGACAACAACGGCGCGAGCCTCGGAAGCATCACCGTCACCATTACCGCCACCGGCGGCGTCTTCGCCGCAGGTCCTGGCAGCCTGGTCATCTCGGAGCTCTACTTCAATCCGCCGGGCTCGGTCGAATCCACGGAGTTCATCGAATTGCTCAACGTCAGCGGGACCACCCTCAACCTTGCAGGCTGCCATTTCGATGAGGAACTCGGTGAGGGCGTTGCCTACACCTTCCCAGCCGGCGTCCAGTTGCTGGCCGGCGCCCGCATCATCGTGGCAAAAAATCGCGACGCCCTCGTCGCGGCGTATCCCAGTGCCTCCAGCCTCATCGCCCAGGGCCAGTATGACCCAAGCGACCTCGACAACGGGGGCGAGGAGATCGTGCTCTACTCCGCCAGCGGACTCGAAATCCTCCGCACCGCGTATGACGACAACATCGCCTCCACCGATGGCGACGGCCGTACGCTCGTGCGCGTGCTCAGCAGCACCGCACCCAATGGCACCACCAATGTCTGGCGCGCAAGCACGGCCACGGGCGGCAACCCCGGCACCACCGACGCTGTCACCTTTACCGGTTCCGCCATAGCCGACCTGGACTTCGATGGATTCCCCGCGATCATCGAATACGTATTCGGCACCAGCGACACCAACGCCTTCTCCAAGCCTCCCGCCCCCGTAATCTCGTGGAACGGCGGCGGCAACGCGGTGGTCACCTACGCGACCATCCCCAATGCCGACGACGCAATTATCGCCATCGAGACAGCCACCAACCCGGCAGGCCCCGTTGGCTCGTGGGTGCCCTACACCGGCCCCGTTCCCGCCGCCGCGCCCCGCTACTTCCGCCTGCGGGCAACGGTGCGGTAGGTGGGGAAAAGAGGAATGGTCGTGGACTGCATCGCACAATTGCCACTCGACTCATCTGCGCCGTTCCGCGACTCCTCGCGGTCCATCATGCGCTTTTCCATCGTCACACCCAGCTTCCGCCAACTCGGCTGGCTCAAGCGCTGCACACGCTCCATCGCCGACCAGCAGGGGGTCGAGGTCGAGCACATCATCCAGGACGCCGGCACCGGCCCCGCGCTCGATGCCTGGGTCACCAACAACAGCACGGCCCTGCTCCATGTGGAAAAGGACGCCGGAATGTACGACGCCGTCAACCGGGGCATGGATCGCGCCACGGGCGACATTCTCGGCTACCTCAACTGCGACGAACAATACCTTCCAGGCACCCTGGAGGCCGTCGCCAAAACCTTCGAGGAACATCCGGAGACCGACATCGTCGTGGGTGATTACCTCATCGTAAACCCCGCTGGCCAGCT
>JAYUWZ010000148.1:0-4550 GCA_043753265.1 Verrucomicrobiaceae bacterium | reverse complement strand
GCGGCTCCCGAATGTAAGGAGTCAGAATTGTGCTGAAAGGCCCCGGCAGCGCCGTCGTCCGCTCTGACAAGTAGATCGATTGCTCCGCCCACTCCCACACCTGCACCTGGGGTGCCAGCGCAAGCAGATCCCAGCAATACCGCTCCAACTCCCGTTCCAAATCGCCGGTGTCACTCCGCATCGACCTTCGCCTCCGGTTCGCCTTGGCCGCGATACTGCCCCCGCCATTCGGCAATGACCTCCTCCATCTCCTGTCTCAGCACCGCTTCCGCGTGGACGTCATCCGCCGGATTCGCCTTAAACGCTGCACGCTTGGGCAAAGACCGCAGCCTGGTCAAAAGCGGCAGAAACGATCGCCGAATGAGCGCCTTCGCTTTGTCGACGGAGATCAGCAGCCCGATCTTCTCCTTCAGTTTGACGATTTGTTCCTCTGCATCGAGTCGCCCCTTTTGCGCCTTGGTGTAGGCCGCGATGCGGATCGCAATCGTGTCGTCGTTCCGCGCCTTCTGCGCCTCCGCCACTAATCGGTGAGCCTCATTCTCCACCGATATCGCCTTCCTCAGCGATCGTTCCAACGAGTCCAATCCACCCGCGCCTGCCGTGCTCGGCCTCGCATTCTCCTCCGCGGTGGATTCGCAGTCCGCCTCGTCCGCTTCGTCATTATGGAAATTCGCAGTGGCCGCAGCAGTCGGAACAGCGGGCGGCTTGTGCTTGGAGCGATACCCCACGCCATACCGCGACTTCGCTTGTCGCCACTGATTTGCAGCTTCTATCGAGGTGGTCGGACACCCGTTCTTGATGCACTTCGATGCGTACGCCCGCGATGTCCCCCAGGCCTTACCCAGCTGAGTCGGCGTCAGCTTCACCTCCGCTGTGGAACATTCCGCCACACCGCTTCCCGCCGCCAGTTCTGGCGGCGCCTCAGACTCCGGTGTGTCAGAATTACCCGCCATTCTGGCCACCGGAGGCCATGTCAACTAAGTTCCGCGCAACCGCCTCATAGGTTCACACGACACAGGGATAAACCCTCACCTGTTTACCCTGTAGAAAAAAGATTCCTTCACCACCATGGTGGTGAAACGCAACCAAAGGGTGGAGGGGTGGAGAGGGTTACGGCTCAATGGCGAAACCAACGTCAACAGTCGCGGCGTAAGTTGCTCCAAATCAGCATTCCAGCTCTTTGCGTCTTTTCGCTGATAAACTGGAAAAGGTCTCCACCCATCACCCAATAAGGGGACGATCAAACAACGCGAGTAGGTGAAGCGCTCAAAGGATAGGGAGGAGGGGAAGGGAAATCAGAGCGGACTCGCTCGGATCAAACGGTGACCAGCGCCGCCGGCTGGATCTCCCACATCGTGTGGCCATGCAACACCCGACGCCCAATCCGGTCAGGGTGCATGTTCTCCAAACGTCCCAGATACTGCCCACACGCGGTATTGTAGAGCAACAGCTTCCGCGCCTCGTGAGCCATGCTGCTACTTGGGCCGCACAACTCTTTCTCCAAGTCGCTCGCCTTACCACGCCACACCGTCCAACTCACCGCGTCCTTTGGAAACAACGTCGTATCAATCAATTCGAGCATCTTCGTCTCAGGGGCCAAAACGCTCATCATTTGGAGCAACTCCGGGTGATGGAAATGCACGACCCCGTAGCGATTGCACCGCAGCTCCTTCGGCACTTCCCATTCTTTCAGCAGGAAATGAACAACGGCCGGCAATTCCGCTGTGAGCAGCGCCATGAACGCGCCCCATTGCTCGAGCGTTTCTGTGGGCATCGGCATGAGCCCGGAAAAGGCGCGAAGCATCGTGATTTTGTCCGCCACTCCATCAATGGGCGGCATGACCATCAAACTTTCAGCGTCATCATTCAGCGTGATGCTCAGTCGCCAAAATGGTCTCAGCGTCAGCGCTGTGCGGTTTTTGGGATGACACCTCTGGTCTTCGTTCACGACCAGCCCCTTCAGCATCGTACCCATTTTGACCCGAATGCGGTAATCAAACGATGCCGCCTCGTCCTCAATCATCAGGTGCTCGGCGTGGAATAGCTCCGAGTTAAACTGCGTGCCACCGGTCATGTATTGATACGGCTTCGCACTCCGCCCACCGAGCAGCTTGGTGATGAAATTCTGAACCAGCGATTTGCCGCAATTCGGCGCTCCCGCAAAGACCATCACTTGGCCTGGGCGCCGCTTGCCCGAGCGTAGCGCTACCATGGCCAGCTTCAGCCAGGAGTACAACGTCTTGAGCTGCCGCTCGCCAACCTCGCCTTTTGGATCAGCATCCTCCGGCGGCACGAAGATTCGCCGCAACAGCGCCTCCCACGTGGGCCACGGTCCTTGTGCCGGTTCCACGAAGGTCGGCGACTCCGTTACCAAAACGCGCCTGCCTTGAAAATTGAGCAGGCCAGTATTCTGCCCCGCAAGTGGACCAGCGTAGTGAACGTTGCGCTCCTTTTGGACGCGCAAAATGATGCGGTCCAATTCGCTGACCAATTCCGTTTTGGCGACGTCAGCACAGATCCCGGAGGCCTTGAATTCCCGTTTCACCGACGACTCGGACACCTGAATATATTCCCCCAGGTTGTCTCGCGTGTAATAGCAACGGCCTGACGGATCGAAGTAGACGTCGGGGTCCGGCAGCGAATCGTCGATCACCTCGCACCTCCAAACCACCAGAGTTCCGCCTTCCTCTTACTCTTGTCATGCTCCCATCCAGGCAAACGCCACGGCTGCACTGGATTCCAAATTGCCGGATCGAACCCCAGCCCGCCGCGCCACGTTCGCCGGCCGTTCTCCTCCGTCATCACACCGCACAACATGATACGCAGTCGCGCGACGACTCTTTGCTCGTCGGGATAATCGAACCATCCATGCAGCGACTTATTCCCCGTGAAGACGATTGCGCGAAGTTTCAGTCCCACCTTCTCGTGTAGCCAGCGGAGTAGAGCGCCCTGCGCATCGATTCCCACACGATCATGTTCTACCACAAGAAACCGTGGATGAGCGGATGCTTCCTGGGAGCGGGTGTATCGAGTGCCAGGCTTGAATGGTGCCGCGCAGATCCGCGGTCCGGGCATCTCCTCACCTTTCACCCAATGCTCCGCGGGTTTGAAATGCCTGCCGACTTCGCAGCGCCATTCCTTTCTCGCCGATTCGATTTCCTCTTTCGCAATGCTGTGCTGCACATCACCGCACCAGACGATGTCGTTGCTTCGGAACAACCCGAGCATCGCCCGCGTCTGCGCGTCAGCCTCATCGTACGAGAGCGGGGAACTTTCGCAAATGTCAGCCGATCCCCACTGCCATGCTTCCAATATCTGTTGCAGTGAAAGCCTCGCTCGCTCGGCCAACGCAAGCACGCGCCGGAAATCTTGTTCAGCGTTTCGCTGTTCGCGATTCCGGCGCGGGCGTTGTGCGGCCTGCACGGCACGGCCTTGCTCAATGAGGATTCCGCTCCGGCGCGCCAATTGGCTCACCGCCTCTGGGAAGCCGCTTCGAGCATCGAGGCCACGGGTCGCAATGTAGAACGCGATCACATCTCCGCTCACTCCGCAGCCGAAGCATTTGTAGCCGTTGCGCTTCTCCGAGATCTTGAAAGACCCGCTCTTCTCGTTGTGGAAGGGACAGCGAGCCCACCAATCCGCCCCACGGCGACGAAGCTCCAATCCTGACTCCCGGGCCAGGTCGAGCAGGCTGACGTCTTCGCGTATCCTTTGGACGGCGTGTGGATCGATCATGAAGCAATGCGCAGGTCGGCTATGGCGGCCTACTTCCCGGATACCGTGGCGAGTTCGACGCCCAGGCGTCGCGCCACTTGGAGCCCCACGCGTGTTGGGCCTTTGAGGTCTTCCCAAAGTTCCCGCAAACGCTCCTCGGGCCAGCTTTCGATTGGATCGCGACCTTCGACGCGCTTGAACCAAGTGTCGAAGATTGCGGCAAATCCCTGAATCGTCGCGACTCCTCCCTTTCTCGACGGTCCCCCTGTCGTCTCCGCCTTCACGACTTTGCCCTCCTTGATGGAACGCAGCAGGGTGACGGCGCTGAGCTTGTGATCCACTGCCGCAGTCGCCCAGCGCTCTTGTTGAGCAGGAGAGAGTTCCGCTTTAGCCAGCACCCAATAGTGCTCCGATGTAAGGCCATCTCGCCGGATGCCTGCGGCGAGTGACGCAATCCCGGCCGCGCGATTCACCTCCATTTCCGGAAACTCCAGTTGCTCCAGGATTTCTTGTAGCCGCTCATCGCCGAAAAGGCGACGTCCTTGCACGAGGAAATCCGCGAGCCACACTTGGACGCCGGTTGAGGCCATCCTCAGCAGTTGGAGACCTTGAGTGAATTGCTCAACGGTCATGTCTCCACGGAATTCCACTCCAGTGGAAGTGAGGTTGAATACGCGGGTGTCACGCAGCTTTGCGCCGGGCGTCAGTCCCGCTGCGATTGCCAGCTCTACGCCGGTTGTTCTGTCTTGTGTGCTTTGCATGTTCGTTTTCTCCAGTGGTTGTTCTTTTTGTCTTCTCGATAGGCTTCACAGGCCGCCGCGCTCTTCGCGCCCTCC
>JAYUWZ010000147.1:0-4552 GCA_043753265.1 Verrucomicrobiaceae bacterium | reverse complement strand
ACGGCGCTGACGGCTGGTGAGCAGCCGACGGACACACGGATTGATTTTGCACGCCAGCATGCTGTCGAGCGCCGTCGCAAGTCCGCGCCGGATGAATTCACAAGACTGAGCGCCAAACGCGAAGACTGGCGTGCCTTTCTCGCCAATCCGTCGAAGCCCGTCGCCGCCGTACCCGCCGCGAAGGCCGACCCGAAGCTCACCGCCATGGTTGCCGAGGCGCTGAAGCAGCCTGCCAATGCGGGGCACCTCGCGCCGGAGGCGGTGGCGGTGCTCGCCGTGGAGGTGCGCGAAAAGGGCGATGCGAAACGCGGGCGCGAGATTTACCGCCGCGCGGAACTCGCCTGCGTGGCGTGTCATCGCGTGGGGGATGAGGGCGGTATGCTCGGCCCGGATCTCACGAATGTCGGCAGCGCGCAGCCGCTGGATTTTATCATCGGCGCGGTGCTGGAGCCGCAGCGGGAAATCAAAGAGGGCTTTGAAACGCGCGAGGTCGTCACGAAGGATGGGCGCACAGTGGTCGGTTTTCGGCGCGCGGCGGAGGCTGGTGAGGTGGCGATCCTCGACGCGGGTACGCAGCGTGAGGTGCGCATCAAGAAGGCTGAGGTGACTTCCGAAAAAACGCTTGGGTCCATGATGCCTGCAGGGCTTGTGGACAAGCTCTCGCGGGATGAACAGCGGGACTTGTTTCGGTTTCTTTCGGAGTTGGGGAAGCAGAAGTAGGTATGTAGTCCCGCCTGTAGGCGGAAGGAGGGCCGGTCCCGCCCGCGCGCACACCGCGACAGAGTGAGGTTTGCGCCGCCCACCTCCGCCCCGGCGCCATCTTCGATTCTCGACTCGTTCCTCGCTCGGGATGAGTGTTTTTAAAGGGGCGCTTCGCGCCGCTGTGGCTTGCGAGGGCCCTTTTTGAAATCCATGGCGATCCCAAATGCTTTTGAATTCCACGGGATGTTTCGAGTCGCTTAAAGCTCCCTCAACATGACAGCGAGGTAGGGGAGGAGGTAACGAGGTGGTGCTCTACTAAGAGGCTCAAAAAAGCAGAGGCGGACGGGAAGTGTGCGCACCTTTGTGGGTTCCTCTTGTCGGTGTGGCTTGGGTGGGTGATAGTGTGTGGTCTATGTCCAAGACGCGCAAGGTGGCTGAAGCGGGGGAATTGCTGACTTTTCTTTTTTCGGCCTGGCCGGAACAGAAAAAGAAGCAGGTGCGTACGTGGCTGAAATTTCAGTGCGTGTCGGTGAATGGGCGTGCGGTTTCGCAGTTTAATCATCCGCTCGTGCCGGGCGATGAGGTGGCGATTCGCACGGATGGCTTTGCCGCGCCGCGCACGGTGCTGCCGGGGGGGATGCGCATTTTGTTTGAGGACAATGCAGTGCTCGTGATCGACAAGCCCGAGGGGCTGCTGAGCATCGCGAGCGAGGCGGAGCCGGAGAAGACGGCGTACTTTCAGCTCACGGAGTATTTGAAGCGGACGAATCCGCGTTCCAAGGAGCGGGTGTGGATTGTGCATCGCCTGGACCGTGAGACCTCGGGGCTCATGGTGTTTGCGAAGACGGCGCGTGCGAAAGACACGCTGCAAGGCGGATGGGACGCTGCGGAAAAGCGGTACGAGGCAGTCATCGAGGGGCGGATGCGGCAGCCGCAGGGTGTGATGGAATCGGACCTGGATGAGCGGAATCCGCACAAGGTTTTCAGCGCGCCCGCGAGTGAATTCACGCGCCACGCCGTGACGCACTACAAGGTGCTGGCGGAGGGTGGGAAGCGCTCGCTCGTGTCTCTGCGGCTGGAGACGGGGCGGCGGCATCAAATCCGCGTGCAGCTCAAGGACGAAGGCTGCCCGATCGTGGGCGACGAGAAATATAATGCGCGCACAGACCCCGCCGGCCGCCTGGGCCTGCACGCCTGCGGGCTGGAGTTTCCGCATCCTGTGACTGGGGAGCGGATGAAGTTTGCCTCGGCGCTGCCGAAGGAGCTGGCGAAGCTGGTGAAAAGGTAGGGTTATTTAAGATTTAGGAGTTCAGATTTAAGATTTGGGTCTGGGGGGACGTGGCTTGGGGCGGGACTGATGGACACTATGGACTGGAAGGACTGGATGGACGCTACTGGTTGAGTAGAGGGGCGCTGTTATCTTTTTCGGCTCGCTTGTGGGGATGGCAGGGGGGAGAACGCGCCATAATGACCAAAGCCAACCGTGCGATCCTGCTGCATTCCGGGGTGCTGCTGTCGATCCTGCTTGCGGTGGTGGTGGCGGCGCGGTTTTTTCCGGTGCTGGATTACATCGGCGTCGCGCAGCGGAAGCTCATCGAAATGGCGATCTGGGGGGCGATTTTGTATCCGCTGCTGTTTGCGGCGTGCAATGTGTGCCTGCTGCCGGGGGGCGTGCTGGCGATTGGGGCGGGGCTGTTTTTTGGGCTGTGGTGGGGGTGGCTGCTGAACATCGTGGGGTCCACCCTCGGGGCGTTGGTAGCGGTGTCGATCGCCCGGAAGTGGGGGCGCGCATGGGTGCAAAAACGGCTCCACCCGAATGGCAAGTGGTCGCGGCTCGATGCGGCGGTGGCGCGCGAGGGAAAGAAGATCATTTTCCTTTCGCAGGTGCACCCGCTTTTTCCCACGAGCCTCTTGAACTATCTCTACGGGCTGACGCGCGTGCCGATTCGCACGTGTGTGCTGTGGATTGCGCTGGGCCAGGCGCCAGGGCTGTTTCTTTACGCGTATCTGGGGCGCTTTGCGCAGAGCGGGCTGCGGGCCTGGCGCGGAGAGAGCGGGCTCACTGCGTGGGACTGGGCGCTGTGGATCGTGGGGCTGGTGTTGATGATTTGGCTGACGGTGATGCTGGCGCGCATGGCGCTGGGGCTGGTGGATGAGGTGGGCGATGGGCAGGAAGCGGTGGAGCCTGTGGTTGTGGTGGAGACGGAGGGGGTGGTGGATTCGGCGCGGAAGTAGTGAGGGGTGCGTTCCTCCCTCGGGGCGCAGGGAGGAAAGAGCCGCTGGTTCGTTCACACGGGTAGGATTGGGAGTGGTGCGTAGGTGGACAGAGGAGAAGGCTCTTGCGCACCAGTTGGTGCGCGGTCGCAGGGCGACCAAACCTAGGGCCGCGCTTCGCTTGGAAGACAGTAACGAACGAAGAAATGCGTCAGAGACGCATACCTAGGCTATGCTCTTTTGCGCCGTTGGCGCACACACACTTCCAATCGCGCCTCGTCCGCACGACGAAGCTTTGCGGAAAGCTAGAAAGCACCGATTGAATTTGCTGACGCGCGGGCCGCGCGTCCCTACCTGAGGGGTGTCGCCCAACCCACAAAGGAATGGTTTCTTTGGGTGTATGAAATATTCTTTCCGTAACTCTTGAGCTATGGCGCGGGGGTTGGTACACGACTGGGGTGCAGAAGATTCGTCTCAAAGACGTCGCAGCCCGTGCGGGCGTGGCAGTCAACACCGCGAGTACCATCCTGAACCGGCGTCCCAACTCATGGGCGTCCAAGGAAACGGAGGAGCGTGTATTCAAGGCTGCCGAGGAACTGGGCTACAAGCCAAACCGTGCCGCGCAGGCGCTGCGCTTTGGGCGCTTTCATGCCATCGCGCTGGTGATCGCCGACCTGCACAACCCCTATTATACGGCCTATGCCGACGCCATGGAGGAGGAGGCGGGCAAGCGTGGGTACGATGTGCTGATTGAGACCTGGCGCAACGATCTGGCGCGGGAGCAGGATATTTTGGACAAGCTGGAGAACCGCAATGTGGACGGTGTGGCCGCCTTTTTGAGCGACCCCGAGAAGCATCGGGAATTCCTCACTTCGCAGGCTGCGGTGGGCACGCCTTACGTGGTGCTGAGCACGACGGGCGAGCCGGCGCTGCCCGTGGATGCGGTGCTGGCGGACTTCGAGGGCGGCCTTCGCGCGGCGGTGGATGCGCTCGTGCAGGCGGGGCATCGGCGCTTTGGATTTATCTGCGCACTGGCGAAGGGCCAGTTTGGCGGCAACCGTCCGGAGATTTTCCGCAGGCTGCTGGGGGAAAAAGGTATCACTGACATCGCCATCGTGGAGTGCAGCCATACCATCGCGAGTGCGTGCGAGGCGGCGTCGGCGCTGCTCGCGCGGCCTGAGCAGGAGCGGCCCACGGCACTGATCGCCCTGAATGATCTCTCGGCCATCGGCACCATGCGTGCGGCGGCGAGTCGCGGGCTGCGAATCCCCGGGGATGTGAGCATTATTGGCGTGGACGATATTCCGCTGGCATCCTTTTTGCCGGTGACGCTCTCGACCATCGCACAGCCTATTCAGGAAATGGCGAAACGGGCGGTGGATTTGCTGATTGAGCGGATTGAGAACAAGGAGTCGGCGCATGCGCCGGTGCAGGCGGTGTTTCCGACGACGTTTATTGCGCGGGAGAGTGTTGGGGCGGTGGGGTAAGATTTATGTCCTCTCGTTTCCATGCTAGAACGGCTGCTGGTGAGCGCTGGTGGGGTTTAGAGCGGTTGCCTAAAGTAATTTCCGCATCGTTTTCCAAGAGGCGCAGCCTCGGTGGATGGCGCTCTCCGAGCGGCATTTCAAAGCACACG
>JAYUWZ010000146.1:0-2036 GCA_043753265.1 Verrucomicrobiaceae bacterium | reverse complement strand
TCTCATTTGTAGATTACCTGGGGCGGCGCTCGTGCCCCTTCGACAAGCTCAGGGCCTTCGGCTCGCTTGCCCCAGGCTGCTATGGAACCGGGCCTTTGGCCCTCCATTTATCCCTGTGCCGATTAAATCAGCGTTTCCCTAACGCTCTTTCTCGCCGCGATAGGCGCGGGCGAGGAGGGTGATGGGGTGGACGATTTCGGTGCCTTCGGCGTGGTGCATGCGGACTCCGGCTTCGAGCTGCACGCTGCATCCGGGGTTGCCGTTGGCGACGCACTTTGCGCCGGTGCGGGCGATATTTTCCATCTTCCGGGCGAGGAGTTTCATGCTCATCTCCGGCTGGGTGATGTTGTAGACGCCCGCGCTGCCGCAGCACCATGAGGCTTCCGGAAGCTCCACGAGCTTCACTCCGGGGATTTGCTTCAGCAATTCGCGGGGCTGCCTGGTGATCTTCTGTCCGTGGCAAAGGTGGCAGCTTTCGTGGTACGTGACTTCGAGCGGTTTTCCATTTTCCGCGAGCGAGTGCTGTGGCGGGCGGATGCCGTGCGTTGCGAGAAATTCGTGCACATCTTTTACACGAGCGGTCCATTGCGCGGCGCGTGTGGCGTAGTGGGGATCATCGTGCAGCAGGTGGTCGTAGTGCTTGAGGTGCGAGCCGCAGCCACCGGCGTTGGTGATGATGGCGTCGAGGTTTTCCAGCGAACCACCGGCGCTGCGCTCCATGGCGTCGATGTTGCGGCGGGCCATGTCGCGCGCGACTTCCACCTCGCCATTGTGGCCGTGCAGCGAGCCGCAGCAATGCTGGCTGCGCGGGGTGATGACCTCGCAGCCATTAGCCGTGAGGACGTCCACGGTGTCGCGGTTGACGTGCGAGTAGGTGAGGTCCTGTACGCAGCCTGTGAGCATGCCGACGACGGCACGGCGCGGGTCGGCGGGCATCTCGACCTCGCGGATGAGCTCATCGGAAAACTCGGCGCGGATGCGTGGGGACAGGGGCTCCAGTTCCCGAAGGGATTTGGGTGCAAGGCGGATGAGGCCCAATTTGCGCACCATCCACTCTGCACCGCTGGCCTGATAGATCCACAGAAGGCGACCCACGAGTCGCAGCAGCCATGGGCGGGTGAATACTCCGCGCAGCAAGAGGCCGCGAATCCACGAGCGGCTCTCGGTATTCAAAACACCCGTGCGCTCGATGTCGGCGCGTGCCTCCTCAAACATGCGGGTGTAATCGACGCCAGCGGGGCATGCCGTTTCGCATGCAAGGCAGCCGAGGCAGAAATACATTTCGTCGGCAAATACCGGTGTCACGTCGAGCCGCCCCTCGGCGACACTGCGCATGAGCTGGATGCGGCCGCGCGGGCTGTGGCGCTCGAGCTTTGTGGCGTCGTAGGTGGGACACGTAGGGAGGCACAGTCCGCAATGGATGCACTGGGCGAGGACACCGAAATCGAGGTCCTTCAAGTAGACGGGCTTCGCTCCGGGAGAGGGCGGGAGCGGGGCGTCAAGGGTCGGCGGGTGCATGTGGTGGTGGCACTGTGCGGAAGAGGGGGGTGGGGGGCAAGTGGGAAGGGAGTTACGAGCGAACGGCTACCGCGATGAAGAGGAGGAAAAGGAGATAGGCGCTTTGCGCTGTGAGGTGGCCGATTGAGGACATCGGAGAACAGTAACGAACGAAGAAATGCGTCAGTGACGCATGCTCCCAGTGGCCGCGCTCACGCTCGAAGCCGCGCGGAATCTTTTAAACGTTGATGGTCGGGATTGCTTCGCCGGGGAGGAGGACCGGGATGCCGCCGCGTTGGGGGTAGAACCAGGTGCCGTCGGCGGTGAGCAGGCCACCATCGAAAAGCTCTGGGATTTCGCCGTCTCGGTTGCGGAGTTCCTCCCTGCGAGCGAGCAATTGCGTTGCGACTTCCTGGGGCGCTGGCTGGAGGGGCTGGCGCGTTTGCGGGCAGCGCAGGCTTTCGATCATGGCTTGAGGAGTTTCTCGATGAGCATGGAGCACGCTTCATCGCAGGCTTTCTCTCCGGATTTGCCGCCCA
>JAYUWZ010000145.1:0-4555 GCA_043753265.1 Verrucomicrobiaceae bacterium | reverse complement strand
TCGATCCCTTTGGCAACGCCGTTCATACAGCGCTGAGTTTTGATGTGCTTGGCGAGGATGTGCTTATCACCGGCGCGGGCCCCATCGGCTGCATGGCCGCGGCCATCGTGAAGCACGCGGGAGCGCGCTATGTAGTGGTGACGGATGTGAACGACTACCGCCTCGACCTCGCCAGCAAAATGGGCGCGGACGTGACGGTGAATGCTGCAAAAGAGACGCTCGCACAGGTGCAGCAGCGCCTCGGAATGCACGAGGGATTTGACGTGGGCCTGGAAATGAGCGGCAGCCCGGCAGCCTTTCGCGACATGGTGGACAACATGTGCCACGGCGGCAAAATCGCGATGCTGGGCATTCCTTCGGAGCCCATGTCGATCGACTGGAACAAGGTGATTTTCAATATGCTCACCATCAAGGGTATCTATGGCCGCGAGATGTATGAGACGTGGTACAAGATGACCGTGATGCTCCAGAGCGGCCTGGATATCTCGCCCATCATCACGCACCGCTACCACTACACGGAATTTGAAAAAGGCTTTGAAGCCATGAAGACTGGTCAGAGCGGAAAAGTCGTCCTCACCTGGGCTTAATCGTATGCGAATTCTCTCCTGCATCCTGCTCGCGTCGGTGCTTTCCGCCATCGCGGAATTGCGCGTCCCGGCCTTCACCGCCTATCTCGACCCCAACCCCGATGGCGCGCGCGTCTCCTCGCGCAGCGGCATCAGCGGGTGGACGAATCCGGCCATCACCGTTTCGTGGTTTGGCGAAATCAAGACGCCCGGCAAAGCCACCGCGAGCCTCGTGCTCACCGTGCCAAAGGACACTGTTTCCAAGCTTCGCCTCACTGCGGCTGGCACCTCGCACGAGGTGGAGGTGAACGGCACTGGCGCGGAGCAGACCGTAGCCATCGGCGAATTCAACATCGCCACAGCGGGCTACACGCGCTTCACGCTTACCTCGCTCAACGCGGCAGGAAGTGACGCGGGAAGCATTGCGTCGCTCGTGCTCGACGGCCCCGCGCTGGAAGGCGCGCACTTCAATCTCGAATCCCGCCGGAATGCCGCGAGTGTGCATTTGAAGTATCCCCTCTCGAAAGAAATCGCCGCCGCAAAAGTGGTGGGCTTTTACAATGAGATGACCGGTGTGGAGGAGCCTGTGGCCACCTACTACATGGCGTGCGGCTTTCACCGCGGCTACTTCGGCATGCAGGTGAATTCGCCCACGGAGCGGCGCATCATTTTTTCCGTATGGGATGCGGGCATTGGTCAGAACGCCAAGGACCGCACCACTGTCTCGGACGAGTTTCACACGCAGCTCCTGGCAAAGGGAGAGGGTGTGCACGCCAGCGTATTTGGCAACGAAGGGACCGGCGGCCACTCGCATCTCAAATACAATTGGAAGACCGGCGAGGCGCAAAAGTTTTACCTCACCGCCGCACCCGGCGAGGGTTTCACGGATTACTCGGGCTATTGGTTTCACCCGGAGCAAAAGAAGTGGACGCTGCTCGCGACCTTTCGCGCGCCCAAGGATGGCGGCACCTTGCGCGGCCTGTATTCGTTCAGCGAGAACTTCAGCGGCAGCAATGGACACCTCGTGCGAAAGGCCATGTATGGCCCGCAATGGGTGCGCACCGCCGATGGCGCGTGGCATGAATTGCTGGAGGCACAGTTTTCTCACGATCCCACCGGGAAGACCGCGCGGCTCGATCGGTTCATGGGCGTGGAGAAGGGGCAGTTCTTCCTCTCGCAAGGCGGTTTCGTGCCTGGCTTCACAAAATACGGCGAGCCCTTCACCCGGCCCGCTACAAAGCAGGCACCCGTGATCGAGTTGCCCCCGGCCCCTGTAAAATAGTAGCACCAGCACATGAACGTAGATTTTCAGAGCCATCTTCAAACGCAGCTCGAAGGCATTCGCGCCGCTGGCACGTGGAAAGCAGAGCGGCACATAGGCTCCCCGCAAGGCACACGCATCCGCCTCGCGGATGGACGAGAGGTGCTCAACCTTTGCGCCAATAATTACCTCGGCCTTGCGCAGCATCCCGAAATCCAGGCGGCAGCACAGACTGCACTCAAGGACTGGGGCTACGGGCTCGCCAGCGTACGCTTCATTTGCGGCACGCAGAGCGTGCACAAACAGCTCGAGGCCTCACTGAGCACGTTTCTCGGCACGGAGGACACCATCCTCTACTCCTCGTGCTTCGATGCAAATGGCGGACTCTTCGAAACCATCCTCGGCCCGGAGGACGCCATCATCTCCGATGAATTGAATCATGCCTCGATCATCGACGGCATCCGCCTCTGCAAGGCGCAGCGCCATCGGTATCGCAACAATGACATGGCAGATCTGGAGGAAAAGTTGAAAGCGGCCAGCAGCGCGCGCTTTCGCCTTATCGCGACCGATGGCGTATTCTCGATGGACGGCTACATCGCCAACCTCGGTGCCGTGTGCGACCTCGCCGACAAATACAACGCGCTCGTGATGGTGGACGACTCACACTCCGTGGGATTCATGGGTGCACGCGGACGCGGCACCCACGAGCATTGCGGAGTGATGGGGCGCGTGGATATCATCACCGGCACACTCGGCAAGGCCCTCGGCGGGGCCAGTGGCGGCTACACCAGCGGGCGAAAAGAAATCGTGGAACTCCTGCGCCAGCGCAGCCGTCCCTACCTTTTCTCCAACACGCTTTGCCCCAGCATCGCCGGGGCCTCGCTGCGGGTGCTGGAGATTCTCGGCGATTCCACAGCGCTGCGGGATCGGCTTGAGGCCAATACGAAGTTCTTCCGCGGGGAAATGGAGGCGCAGGGTTTCAACATCCTTCCCGGCCAGCATCCCATTGTACCCGTGATGCTCGGCGATGCTGCGCTGGCAGGACGCTTTGCGGAAGCCATGCTCACACGGGGTGTCTATGTAGTCGGCTTTAGCTACCCTGTTGTCCCGCAAGGCAAGGCGCGCATCCGCACGCAAATCTCCGCCGCGCATACGCGTGAGGATCTGGAGTTTGCGCTGGGTGCGTTTGCGGAGGTGAAGCACGAAGTGCTGGGGTGAGAAAAGGGACGTAGCAGGTACGGATGGGGCTCTCCAAATGCGAAGTTTCCTGCCGCCACCCACCCGCGCCCGCCTATTCTGTGCCGCTATCTTAATTTAGCTTCCTTGTCATTCGCTGTCATGTTGATGGAGCTTCCAGCGACTGAAACATCCCGTCGAATTCAAAGGCAATTGGATCGCCATGAAGTTCCACTGGATTGTTGCCTCGCTTCGCTCACCCTACGGGCTGACTTCGTCAGGCTTTCTCGTTTCACTCGAATCAGTCGCTTAAAGCTCCATCAGAATGACAGCGTAAAGAAAGTAATGTATCGCGGTTACGAAGCCACGCTCTCTACCCTCCTGCGGCTCCTTCTCCTCCGGGCTTGGTCATATCCACCGGGTCGAGGGCGGCGGCGAGTTCCGCCTCGGGCAGCACTTTTCGTTCGACGCAAATTTCGCGCACGGTCTTGCCTGTTTTCGCGCTCTCCTTGGCGATTTCGGCCGCGGCGAGGTACCCGATTTTCGGTACCAGGCTCGTCACCATGGCCATGCTGAGTTCGATCAGTTCGTTGCAGCGCTCCTTGTTGGCCTTCAGGCCGTCCACGCAGCGCGTGCGGAAGACATCCACCACGTTTGCCAGGAGGCGGCAGCTCTCCAGCATCGCGTGGGCGATGACCGGCATGCCCACATTCAGCTCAAAGTTGCTCAATTGAGCGGCAGCCCATGTCACCGTTGCGTCGTTGCCGATGACGCGTGCGCACACTTGCAGCACCGCCTCACACATTACCGGATTCACCTTGCCTGGCATGATGCTGCTGCCGGGTTGCGTCTCGGGAAGGGTGATTTCCGAAATCGCGCAGCGAGGACCGCTTCCCAGCCAGCGAATGTCATTCGCAATCTTCGTGAGGGACACCGCGATGGTCTTTAGATGCCCGCTCGCCTCGACCAGTCCGTCCTTCGCGCTCTGCGCCTCGAAGTGATCCTTCGCCTCGCGGAACTCATTGCCGGTGAGGCGTCCCAAGTGACGGCATACGATGCCCGCAAAATCCGGATGGCAGTTGAGCCCCGTGCCAACGGCTGTGCCCCCGATTGGCAGTTCCTCCACCTCGTGGATGGCCTGTTTGGCGCGATGCACCGCGAGCTCGCACTGCCGTGCGTAGCCGCGGAATTCCTGCCCGAGGCGGACCGGCGTGGCGTCCATGAGATGCGTGCGCCCGATTTTGATGACGTCCCAGAATTCCACGGACTTCTGCCGTAGCGCCGCGGCGAGTTGCTCGAGGGCGGGCACGAGCCGCTGGTTGAGACCTTCACCGACTGCGACGTGAATGGCCGTCGGGATCACGTCGTTGCTCGACTGGCCCATGTTGACGTGGTCGTTCGGGTGGACCGGTTCTTTTGAGCCGATCGGTTTGCCTTCCAACTGCGAGCAGCGGTTGGCGATGACCTCGTTGACGTTCATGTTCGTCGAGGTGCCCGAGCCGGTCTGGAAAATGTCCACCGGGAAGTGGGCGTCGAGAGCGCCGTCGATGAC